>JAJLJS010000225.1:0-12887 GCA_033844545.1 Cyclobacteriaceae bacterium
ATTATCCGACATTTAAAATTACAAAAACTGCATTTTGTATTTTTGAAAAAAAACTTGAAAAATTTATTTTCTTTTCAATTTCTAGGCACAAAAATTGACAATTGTTAAATTAAGCTTGATTAGTAAGATTTTTAAAACCAACTACTTATGAACTTTCTTTTTGCTCTGCTCACCTCATTTTCTGTGGGCTTCTTCCTGACTCCTGTGGTAATTTCTGCCTTAAAGAAAGCCAATATCGGGGATACCCCCGGTGGGCGAAAAATCCACAAAAAGTTTACTCCTTCCATGGGGGGAATTGCTTTTGTCCTGGCCACCTTTGTGGCCCTGGGCATCTGGGGTTGGCAGTATCCCTTGCCGGATATCCGCTATTTATTGGGCGCCATTGCCCTGATGTTTTTCGTCGGACTGAGGGATGATCTGGTCGAACTCAAAGCCAAACATAAGATCCTCGGACAAATCGTGGCAGTTTTACTCGTCGTAGTGGCCGGGGATATCCGGATCAAACACTTCCACGGGTTTATGGGGATTGATGAATTGCCGCTCTGGTTTAGCTATGGATTTACTTCGTTTGTTCTTTTAGCCCTGACCAATGGTTTTAACCTGATTGATGGGCTGGATGGACTGGCCGGCAGTATTGCTTCCATTACCTTGGGGATTTTGGGTGTCTGGTTTCAGTTCCAAGGCCTGGATAGCTTGGCGGTTTTAAGCTTTACGCTCTTGGGTGGGGTATTGGCTTTTTTGGTCTACAACTGGCATCCGGCAAAGATCTTTATGGGGGACACCGGTTCCCTGACCCTGGGATTTGCCATGGGAAGTTTGGTGGTGGCCTTTATGGAATACAATTATGCTTTACCTGAAGATGCATTCTTAAAAATCAAACCCTCCTTTACCTTTGGAATTGCCTTGATGATCTACCCGCTTTACGATATGGCCCGGGTGTTTGCCAGAAGGATTTCCAAAGGACAGCACCCGATGATAGCCGACAAAACCCACATCCACCACTTCCTTATCCGTATGGGGTATCGACATGATCAGGTTACGATTACACTAGGTTTTTTGCATTTGGCATTGATTTTTTTGGTCTTTGGATTAAATAATTTTTCAGATAATTGGGTACTCCCAGTTCTGTCATTTATTGTATTATTCCTAGGTTATCGATTGGATAAAGTGACCGTGAAATATGTGAAAAAGAAGGTGATGAAGTCTCCTAAAATTCTTGAAATTAGGCCTTTAAATACCTCAAATTTATCCAAAATGAGGCAGGATAAAAAAGAGATAGATCCTGAAAAATTGCACTTAAATTGATGGATGGTTTTTGAAAGAAAAATTTAGGCCCTTTTCGGGCCTTTTTTATTTTCGGTCAAAAAACATTGTTGGTTGGGTTTTTGAGTACATTTTTGGTATGTTTCACTGTTGATTCCCAAATTAGCATTAAGATGCCATTCCAAATTCCTCTGTCTTTTCCCGTGTTTGAAGGTAACGAGAGCCTGTATGTTCAGGAAGCGATGAATTCCGGACTCTTAGCTACTAATGGAAGTTTTATAAACAAGTTTGAAACCAAGCTGGGGAGAAAGATCAAGACCCACCAGGTGGTGGCACTGAATTCCGGGACTTCTGCACTTCATTTGGCCTTAGTCCTGCTAGGAATAGGACCTGGAGATGAGGTGATCTGCCAATCTTTTACCTTCTGTGCTTCCGCAAATCCGATTGTGTATTTGGGGGCAACTCCGGTTTTTGTAGACAGTGAAAAAGATACCTGGAATATTTCTCCCGAAATTCTGGAGGATGCAATCCTGAGCAGGATTTCCTTGGGAAGAAAGCCAAAAGCAATCGTGGTTGTTCATCTGTTTGGGATGCCGGCAAAAATGAAGGAAATCATGGCCATTTCCCAAAAATACGATATCCCTGTATTGGAGGATGCTGCAGAAGCGGTGGGAAGTAAAGTAGATGGCAGATTTTGTGGGACCCATGGCAAAATTGGAGTTTACTCCTTCAATGGAAATAAAATCATTACCAGTGGGAGTGGGGGAGCTCTTATCTCCGAAGATGCGGGGATCATCGAAAGGTCTAAATACCTGGCCTCCCAGGCGAGGGAGGACCTACCGTATTACCAGCATTTGGAAATAGGATATAACTACCGGATGACGAATATTTCGGCTGCCGTGGGGGTGGCTCAACTGGAGCAGTTGGACCAGATGGTTTCCAAAAGAAGAGAGATCAATCTACGCTATAAGGATCTGATGAATGATTTTCCTGGGATTACCTTTCAGGAGGAGTTGGAGGATTCGGAGTCCAATTATTGGCTGACCACAATCCTTATCGACGAGAAGGTATCCGGAATCTCCAACGACAAATTGAGAATAATTCTGTTTAAAAAGGGGATCGAAACGAGGTTTTTATGGAAGCCTCTGCATCTCCAACCGATATACCGGCATGTTCCCTATTATGGTGGAAATACCTCAGAAAAATTGTTTTATCAGGGCTTATGTTTACCCAGTTCTTCAAACTTGTCCTCAGCCCAGCAAGAATACATCTTTGAACTGGTTGAAAAGGAATTGAGAAAAGTAAGTTGAGGTGATTTATCGAGGGTTTGGAAAGAGAGTATTGGACATTGGGTTAGCCTCTGTCATGTTTTTGGTTTTACTCCCTGTTTTTTTGTGTTTGACCTTTCTTCTTGCAGTTCATTTCAAAGGCTCTCCGTTTTTTTATCAGAAAAGACCCGGGAGAGAAAGCAGGATTTTCTGGATCATTAAGTTCAAAACGATGTGGGACCAAAAGGATAGGAAAGGGAATCTATTGGCAGATGAACTTAGAATTTCCCCTTTGGGAAAGTGGATTCGCAAAAGTTCTTTGGATGAAATTCCTCAATTGATCAATGTTTTGAAAGGAGAAATGAGTTTGGTTGGGCCCCGGCCGCTTTTACCGGAATACTTGGATTTGTATTCCGAGGAGCAAAGGAGAAGACACTTGGTCCGCCCGGGAGTAACCGGCTGGGCTCAAATAAACGGAAGAAATGCCATTTCATGGACCCAAAAATTTGACTACGACATTTGGTATGTGGATCATGTATCCTTTGGACTGGACCTCAAAATCCTTTTCGTCACCTTATGGAATGTACTTCAGGGAAAGGGGGTAAGCCAGCAGGGACAAGTGACTGTGGGAAGGTTTACAGGATATAATTAAGAGTTTGTCTGAAATAGGCAGTTGATCGATTTCAACCTGATTAAATTCAAAGAGAAAATTTGGATTTTAGCCAAGTTTTTAAATCCAGACCCAAAGAAACTTACGTTTATATAATAAAACTTCAAAGAATTCATAGAAAATTGAAAAATGTTCAGAATTCTATTTACTTTGTGTCCATTATCTAAAATGATGTGGTAGTCTAAATTTTAACCTTTCTGAAGGAAATTTTACTATGAATTTTTTATCCAGGCTGAAAATTCTTCCCAGGTGGATCATCGCCCTTCTCGACTCTTTTATTTTATTTTACTGTGCACTATTCGGGTATTTGGTAAGATTCAATTTTGAACTCCACCTGATCGAAGAGTATGATGCCTTCGCCGGTAGCTTCACCTTTATGATCGGTGGACTTCTGGTCATGCAAAACACCAGAAGCTACGAAGGAATTGTCAGGCATACGGGCTTTAGAGATGGTTCCAACATCTTCAAAACGATCTTTATCACTTTCATATTATTTCTGTTTTTGAATTTCTTCCATGGAAATTTCCTCAATGACAGATTTCTGCTTCCCACCTCCGTGTTGATTATTGCCAGTCTTTCAGCCTTGTTCATGCTGATTTTTTACCGGCTTTTGGTCAAGGAAATATTCGTCTATCTCAAGAACGGTTTTTCTGAAAAAGCACTGAAAAACGGAGTGATTTTCGGAGCAGGAGAAGCTGGGATTATCGCCCAGGAAGCGATCAAAAGGGATTCCAAGAGTCAATTGAATATTGTGGCCTTTTTGGATGATGATGATAAGAAAGACGGGAAAAATATTGACGGAAAAAGAATTTTCAAGGGCATTGAGGCACTTGAAAAGCTTGTCAATCAATACAATATAACTGATTTGATCATTGCCGTAAGGGATTTGTCCGTGAAACGAAAGAGCGAAATCATCGACGAATGTCTGCGGTTGAATATTTCCGTGTCCATTGTTCCTCCGGTGGATCAATGGATCAACGGTGGATTGACTGCCGGTGCTATTCGGGAAATCAAAATTGAAGACTTGTTAAGCCGGGATCAGATTGTCCTCGATAACCCGAGAATAGAAGAAGATCTAAAAGGAAAAGTAGTACTGGTCACCGGAGCTGCCGGTTCCATCGGTTCTGAGCTTTGCCGGCAGATCAACCACTATCACCCCAAGCTCATTGTCATGCTGGATATTGCAGAATCTCCCCTTTATGATATTGAGCAGGAGTTTAGAGAGCACCATCCAAGTTGTGCCATCAAGATCATTCTTGGAGATGTGCGCAATAAAAAGAAAATGAAGGAGGTTTTTCGGGACCTGAAGCCTCAGGTGGTTTTCCATGCGGCGGCCTATAAGCATGTGCCGATGATGGAGAATTATCCGGAAGAGGCTATCCATGCCAATGTAATCGGAACCAAGGTGTTGGCCGATTTGGCAGTATTGGCTCAGGTTGAAAAATTCGTTTTCGTCTCTACCGATAAGGCGGTAAACCCGACCAATGTCATGGGAGCCAGCAAAAGAGCGGCAGAAATGTACGTTCAAGCGCTCAATGAATATTTGGAAAGCAACCACAAGAAATTTCATACCAAGTTTATCACTACCCGATTTGGGAATGTTTTGGGATCAAATGGATCTGTTATTCCGCTTTTCAAGAAACAGATTCTAAACGGTGGACCTATCACAGTGACTCATCCCGAAATTACCCGATACTTCATGACCATCCCAGAGGCCTGTCAACTGGTATTGGAAGCCGGGGTAATGGGCGAAGGTGGAGAAATATATGTCTTTGACATGGGAGAGCCTGTGAAGATTCTGGACTTGGCCAAAAAAATGATCCAGCTGTCCGGAAAAAAAGTAGACCAGGATATTCAAATTGTTTTCAGTGGTCTCAGAGAAGGAGAAAAGCTGTTTGAGGAATTGTTGAATGACTTTGAAACGGTCAAAATCACCCATCATCCGAAAATTAAAATCGCCCAAGTCCTTCCGTCTTCCTACCATAAGATTGATGGTCAGATCGAGCTTTTTCTGGATTTGGTCCACAAAAACAATGAAACAGATCTGGTGAGGCATTTGAAGGCGCTAGTCCCTGAATTCATTTCCAATTCTTCCAGATTTGAGGTTTTGGACCGGATGAATTGAGCTGATTTTTTGCAAAGGGCAATGGGCAATCCCGATAGGAATCGGGAGCAATAGGAAGAAGCCCAAGAGCAAGAAGTACTAATAGTTTTGTGAGTTAAAATTGAATGTAAACCGCTTTTTTAAAGAGCGGTTTTTTCATTTATCAGTAAATCCGGAATCTTAATCTGCATAGGAGTTCTCGGAAGCTTTAAAATTAATGAACAGAAAAGAAGAGCATGGAAATGGCTTTTAATACCAAAACACATAATTCAATTTCCCATCACCAATAACTATTGGCTAATTACCATTTACAATTCCTTCCCTATGCCTATTTTTGCATGGATTTAAGGATAAATACCTTACCATGAAAAAGAACTTCACCCTCCAATTAAGCCCGGAAGAGGCTTATGATTCTGAAATTTTCCTTAGGACTCTCCTCAAGAAAGCCGGGCTTTCTCCCCAAACCCCCAAGGCTTTTGCACGGCAAACCCGCAGATCCATTGATGCAAGAGGAAGAAAGGTTTTGGTCAATGTAGAGGCTGAGTTATTCCTAAATGAAAAACCGGGATCACTTTTGGATCATTTTCCGGAGTACAAATCCGTAAATCAGGAAGATCCCCTGATCATTGTGGGTGCGGGTCCGGCCGGGCTTTTTGCCGCGTTAAGAGCCATTGAATTAGGTGTAAAACCTATTGTTATCGAAAGAGGTAAGGATGTCAGGTCCAGAAGGCGCGATCTCGCTGCGATCAACAAAGAAGGGGTGGTAAATCCAGACTCCAACTATTGTTTTGGAGAAGGCGGGGCAGGAACCTATTCCGATGGAAAGCTCTATACCCGATCCAAAAAGCGGGGGGATATCCGTAGAATCATGGAAATACTCGTGGCCCATGGAGCCACCGAGGAGATTCTGGTGGATGCACATCCCCATATCGGAACCAACAAGCTCCCGGTTTTGGTAGCCAAGCTCCGGGAAACAATCCTGGAGGCAGGAGGGGAAATCCTGTTTGAAAGTCGGGTCATTGATTTTTTGATTGAAAAGGATGAAATCGTGGGTGTGAAAATCCAATCGGGGGAATCCCTCAAAGGAATCGGGGTCATCTTAGCCACAGGGCATTCAGCAAGGGATATTTTTTCACTTTTGGATTCCAGGAAAATCCTGATCGAAGCAAAACCATTTGCCTTGGGCGTGAGAATAGAGCATCCCCAAAATCTGATCGATAGAATTCAATACCATTGTGAGATCGATCGTGGACCCTATTTACCGGCTTCTTCCTACTCATTGGTTCAACAGACTGAGTTTCAGGGAAAGCAAAGAGGTGTTTTTAGCTTTTGCATGTGTCCGGGTGGATTTATAGTGCCTGCGGCCACAGCTCCGGGAGAATTGGTAGTCAATGGCATGAGTCCCAGTCGACGGGATTCCAGATTCGCCAATTCGGGAATGGTCGTTTCTGTGGAGCTGGAAGATTTGCCGAAATATCAAAAATATGGCCCTTTGGCAGCCATGCACTTTCAAGCCGAAATCGAACAAAAAGCCTGGGAAATGGGCGGGAAAACCCAGACGGCTCCGGCCCAGCGGATGCTGGATTTTGTCCATCGAAAAGTAAGTTCATCTCTTTTGGATACTTCCTATCAGCCGGGATTGAATTCGGTGGATATGCGGGAAGTTTTGCCGGACTTTATCTCTCAACGAATGGCCATGGCCTTCAAAGCCTTTGGGCAAAAAATGAAAGGCTACTTGACCAATGAGGCACAGATCATTGGCGTAGAAAGTAGAACCTCTTCTCCAGTGAGAATCCCCAGAGACCGGGAAAGTTTTGAGCATCCTGAATTGAAGAGGCTTTATCCCTGTGGGGAAGGTGCCGGGTATGCCGGCGGGATCGTTTCAGCCGCCATGGACGGGGAGCGATGCGCTGAAAAGTTAATCGAAGCCTATGCCAGGAAGGGGATGGGTTGAAGCGGGAAGATGGAAGACGGAAGACGGGAGACGGAAGAGGGGAGACGGGAGATGGAAGACGGGAGACGGAAGCGGGAAGACGGGAGACGGGAGACCGAAGACGGGAGACGGGAGAGGGGAGACGGAAGCGGGAAGACGGGAGACCGAAGATGGAAGACGGGTGTCTAAGGGAGTGTTCACTAAACTGTGTCATTTTTTGTCAATTGGTCTATTCTCCTTGGCCAAATCCTTAATTTAGACCATGGAATTTGCCATTGTGGATATCGAGACTACGGGAGGATCTGCCTCAGGGGGTGGTATTACCGAAATCGCTGTGCTGATCCATAATGGACTGGAAATCACCGAAGAGTATCAAACATTGATAAATCCCGGCCATTTGGTTCCCGGGTATATTACGGGGCTTACAGGCATAGACAATGCCATGCTGGAAGATGCTCCGTTTTTTGAAGAAATTGCGGATACACTTTGGGAACTTCTGGAGGGAAGGGTGTTTGTCGCCCACTCGGTCAATTTTGACTATGGGTTTATCCGGGAGGCATTCGCCAAGGTCGGACGTCATCTGAACACCCCCCGAATCTGTACGGTTAGACTCGCTAGAAAAGTATTCCCGGGATTAGGTTCTTACAGTTTGGGAAGGCTATGTGAAAGTCAAAAAATCCCGATTCTTGCCAGACATCGAGCCATGGGTGATGCCCGGGCTACGGCCATTCTTTTTGACCGGATGTATCAGATGCGGGAAGAAATTATCCTTTCTGCCCTTAAAAGAAATACAGGGGAAGCCTTTCTTCCCCCAAATTTTTCCCTTTCCAAGTTCAAAGAAATTCCTGAGGCATGTGGAGTGTATTACATGCTCAATGAAAAAGGAAAAGTGATCTACGTGGGGAAAGCAATCAATATCCGGGAGAGATTTAAGGGCCATTTTTCAGGAAAGGTATTCCCCAATCTCAAGCTTAAATTAAAGGCTGAAATTGTGGATTTGCACTGGAAGCTGACAGGTTCGGAAATGATGGCTTTATTGCTGGAAACCCTGGAGATCAAGCGTCTTTGGCCCAAATATAATTCGGCACTCAAGCTTCCGAAAACGCTTTGGGGCCTCTTTGAGTATCAGGATAATTCGGGATACTACCGATTTCAAATCGCTAAAGTGACCAAAAACCTTAGACCATTGGAAACCTTTTTTTCTTCCGAAGAGGCCCAGCAATTTCTAAAATCCGGAATTGAAAATTTTCAGCTTTGTCAAAAGCTTTGTGGCCTGAGAAAAGTTACCTGTAGTATCGTGCAGGATAAAACCTGCAACGGGGCCTGTCAGTCCCAGGAACACCCTAAAGAATATAATTCCAGGGCTAAGGAATTTATCCATTTGATCCGGGAGAGCAAAAAGGAAATTCTGCTCACCTTACCGGGAAGGGAAACAGGGGAGAAAGCCCTGTGTCAGTTTGAAGACGGGATGTTGGTCAAATATGGTTTTGTGAAAGAAGAGGAAGTACATCCGGAATCCTTGGAGGTAGTTCCTAAGATCCCGGAGACATTCTATATTCTGAGGCAATTTTTGCCTAGTCTGGCTTTGGATTCGATTCAGGTGTTAGAACCCCAGTCCTCCAGGCCTAGCCTAAACTTGTTTACCTAAGCGTTTGAATTTTCCCTTCCAGCATCAGCAAAAAGGTATACTCCATGGCCAATTCTTTCAAGGCATTGAATCTGCCCGAAGCTCCCCCATGTCCGGCATCCATATTGGTATGAAGCAGCAGGAGGTTGTTGTCCGTTTTCATATCCCGAAGTTTTGCCACCCATTTGGTGGGTTCCCAATACTGAACCTGGGAATCATGCAGGCCTGAGGTCACCAGCAAATTGGGATAGGCTTTGGCCTCTACATTATCATAAGGGGAGTAGGAAAGCATGTATTCGTAATATTCCGGGTGTTTGGGATTTCCCCATTCCTGAAATTCCCCGGTGGTCAAGGGAATGGTTTCGTCAAGCATGGTGGTGACCACATCTACAAAAGGAACATTGGCGATGACCCCTTTGAAAAGTTCTGGCCTTAGATTGATCACCGCACCCATCAAAAGCCCTCCGGCACTTCCTCCCATAGCATACAGGTGCTTTGGTGAAGTGTAGTTTTCTTGGATTAAATGTTCGGCGCAAGCGATAAAATCCGTGAAGGTGTTTTTCTTTTTCAACATTTTCCCATCCTCATACCATTGCCTTCCCAAATCCTCTCCTCCGCGGATATGGGCTATCGCAAATACGAATCCCCGATCCAACAGACTCAGGCGGGTGCTGGAGAAATAAGCGTCCATGCTGAATCCATAAGAACCATAGGCATAAAGTAGGAGCGGGTTTCTCCCGGTTTTTTGGAAAAATTCCTTTTTGAAAACCAGAGAAATGGGTACCAATACACCATCCGGAGCCTTTGCCCAAATCCTCTCAGAATGATATTCCTCAGGATTGTATCCACCGACCACTTCTTGCTGCTTGAGTAAAACCTTCTCCCTGGAATTCATATGGTAATCGTAAGTGGAGGAGGGAGTGACCAAGGAGTTGTACCCAAAACGAAGCATTTCCGATTCGAATTCAGGATTTGCCCCAATCCAGGCTGTATAGGTCTCATCCGCAAACTGGATCGAATGAGGGGCTCCTTCCCAAGGGTTTACCTGGATTTTGGTCAGCCCCTGGCTACGTTCTTGGGTTACTAAAAACCCGGAAAACAGGTCAAAATCTTCCAGCAAAACCTCCGGCCGGTGCGGAATGAAGTCTATCCAATTTTCCTTTTGAGGCGAATCACAGGGAGCTTTGACCAATTTGAAGTTTTGAGCCTGGTCATTGGTTCTGATCCAAAAGAAATCCCCATAATGGTCTGCTGCATATTCCAGGTGGGGAACTCTGGCCTGAAGAAGTCTGAATTCTCCGGTGGGATTCCCGGCTTCCAAAAATCTGATTTCTGAAGAAATGGTGCTTTCGGAATGGATCAGGATATATTTTTCGGATTTGGTTTTATGGACGACACAGGTAAATTCCTCATCTTTTTCTTCGAAAATCAAAATGTCATTTTCTATTGGGGTTCCCAATTCATGCCTGTACACCTGAAATGAGCGAAGGGTTTCAGGATCTTGTTTGGAATAGAATAGAGTCTTATTGTCTCCGGCCCAAGTCATATTTCCGGTGACATTGGGAATTTTTTCTTCCAGGATTTCTCCGGAAACCAAATCCTTGAAATGAATGGTATAAATCCTTCTGCCGACCTCATCGGCTGCAAAGGCCAAGAGGTTTTGATTCGGGGAGGTGACAGTTCCTCCCACTTGATAAAAAGACTTCCCATCTGCCAAGCTATTGACATCGAGAATCACCTCTTCCGGGCTTTCTAGGCTCCCGCTTTTTCGGCAATAAATTGGATATTCCGCTCCCTGGGTATACCGGGTATACCAATAAAAGCCGGCTTTTCGATAAGGGACACTTTGGTCATCTTCTTTGATTCTGCCTTTCATTTCCTCAAAGAGTGACTTTTTGAAATCCTCTACTGGCTTAAGGGTCTCCTCCAGGTAATTATTTTCAGCCTCGAGGTATTGAATCACTTCCGGATCCTCCCGGTCATTCATCCAGTAATAGGGGTCTATTCGCTGGTGACCATGGACTTCTAGAATTTTGTTTTTTTTCGGGGCAATGGGGATGGACATATTTTCAATTTTAAGCCTGCAAGGTTATAAAAATTGAACGAATCGATAAAGTATCCCATGATTTGAAATACATTTTTATGTCTAGGTATTGTGAATTCACAAAAATTTTCTGATTATGGATATAGTATCAACTATCAACCTTAATCATTTATGGGATTACTCAAAGAGTTTAAAGAGTTTGCCGTCAAAGGCAACGTTGTGGACTTGGCAGTCGCAGTAATCATCGGAGGAGCTTTTGGAAAAATTGTCTCTTCCTTTGTGAATGACGTCATCATGCCTCCCTTAGGTCTTCTTCTCGGAGGAATGGACTTCAAAGACATGCAGGCAGTTCTCAAAGAGGGGACTATCAATGAAGCTGGTGAGGAAATCGCAGCCGTCACGCTGAACTACGGGATGTTTATCCAAAACGTAGTGGATTTCGTAATCATCGCTTTTGTGATTTTCATGGCTATCCGTGGAATCAACAGCATGAAGAAGAAAGAGGCTGCTGCTCCGCCCCCTCCGCCTCCTGGACCTACTCCAAGCGAGAAGCTTTTGGAGGAAATCAGAGATTTGCTGAAAAAGCAATAAAGCAAAAGTCCCGATCTATTTCGGGACTTTTTTAATTCCCCCCTCGTTGGCGCTGGTAAAGGTGTCGGGTAAATTCCCGGGTGACATTGTTGAGCAGTAGAATTTGTTTATAGGATAAAATTTTGGAAGCCTCTGACACAAATGCCTTTTCCTCCTGCATGATTTTTTCTTCCAGTTGGAATCTTTGTAGGATTCTCGATTTTGCTTCCTCTTCGGATACTTCTGAAGCCCCCCGGTTCAGCGAAACGATTTGCCGCATGATGCTTTCCCTTTTTTCCGTAAACTCATTGAAAACAGGCCAGAATTTTTCGGCTTGCTCAGGTTTGAGATCAATTCTCGTGGTGATAAAGGCAATCCGGGCTGCCTGAAGACGTTCTGGATCTATTTGTTGACCCGGACGCTGGGCAAAGGCATTGCCTGCCCAGGTCAGCATGAAAAGCAGGATATATACTAGTTGTTTTTTCATTGTTCAAACCAATTTTCATTTTCTGACCATAAAGGCCCCATTCCTGCCAATTCCTCCTGAAGTATTTGATCCAAGATCGCATTGGGATCTTCTGAGAGGCTCAATACATCTTCAGCAGTCCATTGATTGCTTTCGATGTATAGCATTGCCTGATCATCTATGGAAAAACTTGGGGAGGAAGTAGGACCGTTCCCAAATTGCCAAATTCCCAATGAAAGTAAAATCACGGCCGCAGCGGCGTATTTTAGAAATACTTGCCGGGATCTGCGTTTGGATTTGGAAAGGATGGTATCGGGAAGGGCTTCGAAATAACCTTCCGGAGATTTGAATTCCTTGATTTTGGGTAATTTTTCCATTTCAGGTTAGACTTGATTGGTGGAATAAAGTTTATTCATTCAATACAGATTGCTCAATTTTTTTTACTGCATGGTGATAGCTAGCCTTGAGTGCACCGATACTGGTGCCGGTTATTTCGGCCATTTCCTCATAGCTCAATTCTTCCTGATACTTCAGATGGAATACCAAACGTTGTTTTTCAGGAAGCTTTAAAAGGGCTTTTTGGAGTCGGATTTGGATTTCATCTCCGTTCAAAGTCCCCGGTTGATCGAGATAGGACTCCAGTTTTTCCTGATGATCATCCACTGAAAAAAAGAACCGTTTTTTCTTTTTTTCCAAGAAACTCAAGCACTCATTGGTTCCGATTCTGTACAGCCAGGTAAATAGGGAGGAGTTGCCTTCAAATTTGTCCAGGTATTTATAGGCTTTGATAAAGGTGTTTTGGGTGAGATCATCGGCATCCTCGTGAATCAAAACCATTCTTCGGATTACCTGATAGACTCTTCGCTGATAAGTTTCGATCAATAGTCTGAATCCTATTTCCCGGGTAAAGGGAGAGCGGATTTTTTCCAGGATTTGCTGATC
>JAJLJS010000226.1:0-2427 GCA_033844545.1 Cyclobacteriaceae bacterium
GCCAAAGGGGCTTTTTCACGGTAATCAATGGAGCCAACCGTTCCGTCTGCCATCCGGTAGACCATGAAACCACCACCCCCCAAATTCCCGGCAAATGGATAAGCCACAGCCAAAGCCATTTCAGTGGCCATCATCGCATCAAAAGCATTTCCGCCTTTTCGGATAATTTCTAGTCCGATTTTGGAAGCCTCTTCACGGGCAGATACCACCATGGCTTTTTCTGCAATCAGCCCCCTTTTTATTTCATGGGGTTCGGGTTTTTCTCCACAAGCTCCCAAAAGCAAGGCAATGGCAAGAAAAAAAGAAATTGGTCTCAGTCTCTTCATTTTAATTTTCCAAAAGTGTGGTGTTGAAGAGATTTAAGATTCTCTTATACTCATCGGTCCAAGAGCTTGGCTCTACAAATCCATGGTCTTCCACCGGATATACCGCCATTTCCCACTTGTCTTTTCCAAGCTCGATTAATCTTTGAGCCAATCTCACCACATCCTGGAAATGAACATTCACATCCAGCATACCATGGGCGATCAAAAGATTTCCTTTCAAACCCTCTGCAAAATAAATAGGGGAGGATCTTCGATATGCAATCGGATCTTCCTCTGGAGTATTCAATATATTCGAAGTATAGCCATGATTGTAATGTGCCCAATCTGTCACTGATCTCAAAGCAGCTCCTGATTTAAATACATCTCCGTGATTGAACAGGGCCATTAACGTGATAAACCCTCCGTAACTTCCTCCATAAATCCCGATTTTTCCGGCATCTACTCCATGCTCAGCGACAAGGTATTTGGCTCCGTCAACCTGATCGGAAAGGTCTTTACCTCCCATGTGGCGATAAATTCCTGTTCTCCAATCACGTCCATAGCCCGCAGAGGCGCGATAGTCAATATCCAAAACGGTATATCCCAAATCAGTCAGGAGATTATGGAACATATATTCCCTGAAATAGCTACTCCACCATTTGTGGACATTCTGCAAATAGCCTGCTCCATGGACAAAAATGACCGCCGCTCCATTCTTTTTGGAAGGTTCCGGAAGGTAAAGTCTAGCGGGTACTTTTGCCCCGTCCTGTGCAGTGAAACGCACAATCTGCGGGTCTTTCCAGGCATAGGACTTGAATTCTTCACTTTGTCCATCAGTCAGTTTTTGCGGAAGCGCCCCCACTTTATTGTCCTGTACATACAATTCCTCGGGCTGGTTGCTGTAGGAATAAATTATCGCCAGTTTTTTTTCGTCAGGAGAAAGTCTCACTTCATTATTTCCGGTCATGGAGGTGAGTTTTTCCATTTTTCCTCCCATCAAAGGCATGCGGTAAAAATGTCTTTCCCCTGGATCAACTTCCGAAGTAGTCAAATACCAGGATTTTTTGTCTTTTGACAGAAAAGGGGAGAAAACTTCATATTCACCAGAAGTAAGTGCCTTTTTTTCACCCGTGGTCACATTCAAAAGATAGAGATGGGAATAGCCGGTCTCTTCCGATTGAAAATAAATGTGCTGATTGTCCGGAAGCCAGCCAAAAGTTCCTCCTCCAAATCCGCTCACACCTGGTCCACCAATCCATGCTTCATCCCGCTGACGGTCCAGATTTTTAAGTTCTCCAGTTTGTAAATTCAGCTCGGCAATCCATCGGTCCTTATTGTCATGGGCTCGACCTTGGATGATTGCTCTTTTTCCATCCGGAGAAAAATAGGGGCCAGAAAGAAGAATAGACCGCTCTTTTTCTTCCCAAGTTTTGTCAGGATAGTCTTTCACATAATCAGGCAAATCCTTAATTCCGGGAAGGTTAGCGATGCTGACAAAGTAAACCGTGTCCCGGGTAAGGTCATAAATTCCGATTTCCACTTTGGTTGGATCGGTTCCCACTTTTGGTCTTGCATTCAAGTCCTCAGTATAGCCAGATGCTGCGGTGTAGTCAGGAACTTTGGTGTTTTTGTTCGATGCCGGTGTGAAAATTGAAAAAGTCGCAAATTTTGCGTCGGGACTAAGCTGAAGGTTAGAAAGGTTTTTTCCTCCAGTGTAATAAACAAAATCGGAAGATATTTCCCGGATGGATTCCCGATAATTTCTCGTTGCTTTTTGGGCGTCCTTTCGCTCGTTGACGACCTGGAGCAATTCCAGATTTTCAGCCTCCAAAAAGCTTGTTTTTTCAGCATCACTTCTGGAGTTGCCTTGGTTAGGTTTGTTTCCCGAAGAGATTTGAGTTGCTTTTTTCAGCGATTTGTTGCTGAGATTGAAGAGATAAATGTTTCCTCCGGAATTGAATGAAATCAAGTTTTCATCTGCCAAAAACTGAAGGTTGCTCACAGGTTCTACCCATTCCAGAATAACCGATGCCTGATTCTTTTTAAGATTTTCCAGGTAAATGGAATTCTTGACACGGTATATTCTCAGACTTTGATCTGCATTGAATGCCTCCTGCTCCTT
>JAJLJS010000227.1:0-20397 GCA_033844545.1 Cyclobacteriaceae bacterium
TCCGCAAGGCCTTCCGGAACCGAACCAAAAATAAAATATTACTTTTCTGTCCACGCTCCCCTTCAAGACCCCAAAGATTACCGAAAAGTGGAGGCTCAGCTCAGCGAAAAGCTGGAGGGATTAAAAGCGTATTTCAGCTAAGAGAAACAGCATATTGACAAAACTCCGAGAAAAAGTCCCGGAGTTTTTTTATTCCTTACCCAAATGGATCAAGGCATCTCCCACATTGATCACGGGATTGTTGTTTAGACCAATGACATACCCATTGGTAGAAGATTTTACGGGCACAACTACTTGGCCATACGGGTCAGAAATTCTGGCGATTATTTCCCCTTTTCTGACATAATCACCTAGCCGAATAGAGGAATAAAATATACCGGAAGCTTTTGCTCTCACCCAATCGCTTTGGGACAGGGTCACTGTATTTTTGCTTTCGGGGGCCAAACTTATCATTCCCAAATGGTTCAGGAATCGTTTCGTGCCTGAGATCCCCTCCTCTATGGCATGGCTATCCAATCTCATGGATTCTCCTCCTTCGTACACGAGCAGATGCTTTCTGGCATTAAATGCCGTTTTTCGAAAGGATTTTTCAAGGTGTTTGGAATTGACAATGAAATGAGTGCCGAAAGCCTTTGCCAATTCCAGCCCAACCTTGTCCTTGAAATCCACCCGAATCTGAGGCTGATTGGAGAGCATCCTCCCACCGGTATGAAAATCAATTCCAAAATCTATCTGCGGGATAATCTCCTGGCTCAGGATAAAGGCAATTCTGGAAGCTAAAGAGCCTTTTTTATTTCCCGGAAAGCTTCTGTTTAGATCCCTTCCATCCGGAAAAGTCCGGCTATTGGACAGAAAACCATAAATATTCACCAGAGGGATAATGATCAAAGTTCCTTTGAGCAACTCAAGCCCTTGGTCCAGTTCCTCCAGAATCTTCTTCGCAGTGACTACCCCGTTGATTTCATCTCCATGAACTCCTCCTGAAATCAGGATAACCGGCCCTTCATTTTTGGAAGAACGAATAAAAATCGGAAGATCGATGAGGGTATGGGTCGGAAGTTTAGCAATCGGCAATTCGATATTCACCGATTGACCTGGGCGCACTCTGACGCCGTTAATCTGAACTTCTTTCATAGAATCTATTCAGGTACTCAAATTGGGTTTCAGTTTAGCCCTTTTCTTGCTTATTTCGCAGGAGAAAAATGGCTCATGAATATACAAGAAAACATTTCGCTGAAACCATACAATACTTTTGGATTCGATCAAAACGCTAGATTTTTTGTCGTGGTGAGCACCCTTGAAGAATTGAAAGAGGCACTTAGGTTTGCAGAAAGTGAAAATCTGGAAATTTTTATTCTAGGAGGAGGAAGCAATATTTTGTTGACCCAGGATCTAGAATCTCTTGTGATCAAACTTGAAATCAAAGGAATTGAATTGCTGAAAGAAGATTCAGAGCAGGTGTGGGTAAAATCCGGCGCCGGGGAAAATTGGCATGATTTCGTTCTATATGCTATTGAAAAAGACTGGGCAGGCATCGAAAACCTTTCTTTGATTCCCGGGACTGTCGGAGCCTCACCCATGCAAAATATCGGGGCCTATGGAGTAGAAATAAAGGATGTATTTGAAAGTTTGGAAGCCTTGAACCGAAAAACTCTTGAACTAGAGGTTTTTGATGCCGAAAGCTGTCAATTCGGGTACCGTGAAAGTGTATTCAAGCACGAGTTAAAAGGTCAATACATCATTTGTTCGGTAACATTTCGATTGAACAAAAGGCCAGTATTCCATACCAGCTATGGAGCAATTCAAGAAACCCTTTCCAAAAACTCGATAGAAAGCCTGAGTATTCGAGCTATTTCTGATGCTGTGATCGAAATCCGGCAATCCAAACTCCCTGACCCAAAACAAATCGGGAATTCGGGTTCATTTTTCAAAAATCCTACCGTCAGCCTCGAAAAATATGAAACGCTAAAGAACCAATATCCCACTATTCCCGGATATCCTCTCGAGGAAGGGGTCAAACTTGCCGCGGCTTGGCTTATCGAACAGGCCGGGTGGAAAGGATATAAAAGAGGCCAAATCGGAGTCCATGACAAACAAGCGCTTGTTTTGGTCAATCATGGAAAAGGAAAAGGTTTGGAACTCAAAAAATTAGCCCAGGAGATTCAGCACTCAGTTTTTGAAAAGTTTGGAATTAAACTCCAACCTGAAGTCAATTTCCTTTAAACCAAAGCGTCATTGACTTCCAATTCCTTGGAGTATTTTTCCACCTGAACCCCAAATTTCTTCAGAAAATCCACTCCTTCATCAGATCCTATCCCTTTGTATTCTGCATAGGAAAAAAGGTAAACAACCTTTGAAATCCCCATAGAAAAAATAATTCTAGCGCAGGGCAAACAAGGCGCCAAGGTTACATAAAGGGTAGAGCCATCTACAGAAGTATTGTTTTTGACAGCGTACAAAATAGCATTTTGCTCAGCATGCAGGGCTAAGGAACAACTTCCTTTGCTGTCTCTGGCACAGCCATGTTCGGGAAATTCCACATCGCAATTATGGGTGCCCGCTGGGGGACCGTTGTATCCGATAGAGATAATTCGTGTGTCTTTGGTTAAAACAGCCCCGACATGTTTTTTAATGCAATGGGAACGCTTGGCGAGATTTACCGCCAGTTCCATGAAGATATCGTCAAAATCAGGTCTTCTCATCATAATTCTGGATCAAAAATAGTATTCCAAATCGAGGCTGCGAAAGGAATGTTACTTTTCAGCCTGTTTTTTCGTTACAAAAGAAAATATAAATTCAATATAGAATACTGCATTTCGCAAATCACCCCATGAACCCAATTATCAAAAACCTTCTTATTCTTGGACTATTCATATGCTTGACCTCTTGTACTTCCATTGAAATTTTCAAAGAGAACACTGAGATCCCAATCCGGAAAACCTACCAGTCCTTTGTCATTATCAACAAGGAATTAGAAATGAATGGCTTTTCGGATACCTATTTAGATGAATTGGTAAAATCAGAACTTCAAGCGCAACTTGAGGCCTCCGGAATGGTTTATGACCGGGAAAAACCCGACGTGGTCATCCGATACCATTCCAATGAAGATCCCAGAAAAAGAGAGACAGTCAATTACAACCCCTATCCATTTTGGGGATATCGGGTATATGACCCTTGGATGTACAATCCTTACAACAATTTCAATCAAAATCGGATTTCCACTTCAAATTATGAACTGTTGCAAGTCATCTTAGACTTCATTGACCCAGCTCAAGACAAATATTTAATGACTTTGACAGCTGTAACTGAAGTTTCCAGCCCTAAAAACAAGAAAAACAAGGTTATAAAATCCCTTCAAAAAGCCACGGACACGTTTATATCACTTAATAAATCAAACCCAAAATGAAGCCTGATGCAAGATTTAAAAGTTTTAGGGAATTTTATCCCTTTTATCTTTCAGAACACCTGAACCCGACTTCCCGAAAACTGCACTTTACCGGTACTGCTCTCCTATTTGTCATCCTGATTGGATCAATTGTATCAGGCAACTATTACGGATTGATCGCAATCCCTATAGTTGGGTATGGGTTTGCCTGGGTTGGGCATTATTTCTTTGAAAAAAACAAACCGGCAACTTTTCAATATCCATTTTACAGTCTCATTTCAGACTTTCGGTTATTCTTTGATTTGTTGAGGGGAAAGGAAAAGTTCAATCCTGAGGGCAAAATTCATTGAATTAGTCCAATTTTTTTCATTTTTGTGTTTGTAGTTTCAAAATATGGAATTATTTTTGTATAATTATTATTGTATTTCAATTCCATTTATTTGCATTTCAATGCTCACAATAGTTCTCATAGACGATGACCCCATTAGCACTTTTGTGACTGAAAAATTGATTTCCAAAAATGTCAATGAGCCATGTCAATTTTACAAATATCAAAGTGCAAGAAGAGCTTTGGAAGAAATTGACTCGATAAAACCCAACTATCTTTTTTTGGATCTGAATATGCCAGAAATGAACGGATGGGATTTTTTGGATAATTTTCATCCAGAGGAAAATGAAGCAAAAATTTATATCCTCAGCAGTTCCGTGGACGAACGGGACATCAATAAAGCTAGTCAATATCAAATTGTAAAAGACTACCTCTCCAAACCTTTAATCAAAAAATATATCAAAACAATTTTCAACTGACCTGAGGGTCAGTTTTTTTTTGAATCAAAATTTTTGAAGAGGTTTACTTTTGTGGCTCCTATTTTTTTGAATAGGATGTCGATTTAACTATCTTATTATCCGGAAAGTCTAAATTCAATTAATTTCTCAGATTGTGTAGGGAAATTGTAACGAGATTTTCTGCCAAAAAAATTTAATAAGGCAGTATTGATGAAATTAAAATTTTGCCTTATTTCGTACCGTTCAATCATTAAAAACCCTTTTAAAACAAGCCATGGAGGATTTTGAAGAAGATTTCGACGAATTCGATGATTTCGAAGAAGAGGAAGATGAATTCGAAGACGAGTTTGAAGATGAGTACGATTTAGACGAAGAAAATGAGTTGGTTGATGACAACTTTGTAGACTTCGATGAAGAGGACGAAGACTTCGACGATGAGGAATTCGAAGACGACGAAGATTTTGACGATTTAGATTAATCCCTGGAGGAAGAGCATTTTGTGCTTTGTTATTTCCAGCACGGGACTTATCTTCGCCCATCATCTGAAAACCATTAAAAAATGATCCTGTTAGATATTTTCAGCTCACCTCTCATGTCGGGAGCACAATTGTTCTTATTGATTGTATGTGTTCTTATCGGTCTTGGGGCAGGTCTTACTGCCGTAGATGCGAGGGCAACCTTAAGCAAAAAGAATAAAGCTGATCATTGATCTAGACTATACTAAGAAAGGAGGTTTAAAAGCCTCCTTTTCTTTTTTCATCAAAACAATTTGCTGCCAACGCTTTCAAGAGCGTTTTCCGAAAATTTTCTAGGGCTGTCTCTTTAAAATCTGGTCTCCCTAAATCGACAGGTGGAAGTTTCAGAATTAGGTCAAACCCTTCGCCAGCCGCCTCATTTCCAGAGGTGATTAAAGCAATTTTTTTCCCATATTCCTTCGCCAGTTTTAACAATTCAAAACATCCCTTTCCTTGATGGCTTTGGGTGTCATATTTTCCCTCTCCGGTTATGATCCAATCCACCTTTTCAACATATTTTTTGAGTCCCACCAATTCAAAGAAATATTGCGCTCCAAATTCTATCTGTGTTGGAAAAAAACAATCTAAACCTGAGGCAATACCTCCGGCGGCCCCGAAGCCAGCTAGATCTTTCCAGGTCTCTTTTTTCTTTTTAGCTAAGAGTTTCTGTACCCGCTGTATTTGGTTCTCAAAATCACCTAGATTTTCAGCTTTTATGCCCTTTTGGGGCCCAAAAATCCGTACTGCTCCCATTTCCCCCAAAAGGGGATTTTTTACGTCACACATCAGGGTAAACTTCACCTTGGGTAACTTGGGACTGACCTGGACATGGGCAATCCTTTCCAAGTATCCTGGGGAGAAAACTGGAATTTCCCTTCCTGATTGATCCAAAAAAAGAATTCCCAATGCGGATAAAATCCCAGTTCCCAAATCCACAGTGGCACTACCCCCCAGTCCCAAAAATATTTCTTTGGCACCCGATTGAATTGCACTTTGGATCAAAACTCCAGTTCCATAGGTGGAAGCAAGGTCAGGAACTTTCTGCCTATTCGATAGAAGACCTAAACCTGATGCCGTCGAAACATCCAGAAAGGCCCTAGAGGTATTCCTATCCAATCCAAAAAAGCCTACAACCGGCTGACCTATAGGATTTAGGGTAAGTTGAAATACTTTTTCAAATCCAACCGAATCAATGATTAATTCGCAAGTCCCATCCCCGCCATCCGCTATGGGTTGTTGGATAATTTCCGCATCCTGAATATGCCTTAAGATGATGGTTGAAATTTCACGGGCAGCTTCTTGGGCGGTCAAAGTCTCTTTGAAAGCATTTGGAGCTACAAGAAATTTCATTTTGCATTCATTTGCTTCATTCGGGAGAAATAATCTTTGGTAGCTAGCTTGACTTTTGGAGCCAAATAGATAGCCGCAATCATATTCGGGAAAGCCATGATCGCATACATCCCATCTACTAAACTAACTACTATTTCCAGGGAAACTACCGCTCCCATTACAATCGTAGCCAAATAGAAATAATTGTAATAATCAGCTTTATCTGCACCAAAAAGGTAATTCATACACTTATGTCCATAATAGGAATACGTAAACATGGTGGACAGCGCAAATACCAATACGGAAATCATCAACAAGTATTTCCCTATTCCTGGAATTCCAGCTTCAAAAGCAGAAAGTGTCAATTTCACCCCGTCATTTTCTGTAGACTCCCAAACACCCGTAAGTAAAATCGCCAAGGCGGTGAGGGTACAAACCACCACCGTGTCAATAAATGGACCTAGCATGGCGATTAGTCCCTCCCGGATAGGTTCAGAATTTTTGGATTGACCATGAACCATCGGTGCAGTACCGATGCCCGCTTCGTTTGAAAAAGCTGCCCTTCTTGCACCCACGATAATTACTGAGCCTACAGCCCCTCCCATGACAGCATTTCCGGTAAAGGCATCCACAAATATCAGCTTAAACATCTCCGGAATATCTCCAAAGTGTTGTACGACGATGATCAAAACTGTGAAAAAGTAAATTCCAACCATGAATGGAACCAAGGCTGAGGCAACAGCAGCAATTCGTTTGATTCCACCTAGGATCACGGTAGCGGTCATCAACATGAGGATAATTCCAATGATCCACCGGTTTCTAACGGTTTCTTCCATGGAGTCCGGCTCTAAAATGACAGCTTGGATTACTGCCGTTAACTGATTGGCCTGAAAAATAGCCAACAACCCAATCACGCCTGCAATACAAAAAATGTAGGACATGAATTTCCATTTTTTCCCTAAGGCGGTGTCAATGACATACATTGGGCCACCCTGAACCACTCCGGCAGAATCAACTCCCCTATACATAATTGCCAAAGAACAGGTATAAAACTTAGTCGCCATTCCCACAAATGCGGCCACCCACATCCAAAAAATTGCACCAGGTCCCCCCATATTCAGGGCAATGGCAACTCCTGAGATATTGCCAAGGCCTACGGTGGAAGCAATCGCAGCAAAAAGGGCCTGACGGGAAGTAATCTGTCCGGCCGCCAAATCGTTATCATATTTTCCGCTGAGAAGACTTACTGCATGGCCCATCTTTCGGAATGGGATAAAACCAGAATGGATAAAAAAGAAACAACCACCCCCCAAAAGCAAGACTAAAATTGGTGCTCCCCAAATCCAGTTACTAAAACTGACAATAATGTCTCCCATGCTTATCTAATGAAATTTATTTTTAGAAATAGAGTCCGATAATAGGTTCATTCTAATCGAAAAGCAAAAAATTAAAGGCTGTGAATCGAAAAAGCCCGAAATTAATTTCGGGCTTTAAACTATTACCAGGACACTTTTGGAGACTTGTAGAATCCAAGTCCTTGAATCTCCCATCGTTTTCCATGCTGGGCCACTCTTTGGCTAAATCCTTCCCATGATCTTTTCTCTTTCGCAGTCCAGGAAACTTCTGCCAATGCCGGCAGCCGAGGAAACACCATGTAATTGATATCCTCCCGATTGGTAATGGTCTCTGTCCATAGGGGGGCTTCCACACCCAGAATATTTTCTTTTTTGATTTCCGGAGAAAATTCTGATGGCTCCCAAAGATAGGCTGAATCCAGTTCGATATAGGCTGCCCAATGAAGCCCCAATCTGGTAGTACTGTCGTACTGCATATCCAGATAGGCTTTGACGGCTGGAGACATCAACACCTTATTGCCTTGTTCTATCGCCAATTGGGCATTTTCTTTTTTGGCCCAAAACTGCGCAACATTTCCGGGAAGTAATTTTGCTGTTGCGATTTCATCCCAGCCAATGCTTGTTTTACCATATTTGGAAACAATATCCTGAACCCGCTCCACAAAATATACATAATCATCTTTCTGGGTAACATGAGATTCATCTCCCCCGATATGAAAATATGGCCCCGGAGTGATTTCTGAGATTTCTCGCACCACACTGTCTACAAAAGCGTAGGTCAGCTCCAGTTTGGAAGAAAAGGTACTCCATCCTACTTCTATTCCGGTGTATAACTCCGAAGCCTGAGGATTTTTCAAAGGCATTTCATAATCCAGCTCCTGTTTGTTGACCGTGCTTAAATCCCCATCAGGAAGATTTACTCCGGGATTCAACTCAGCATAACTAGCCAAGGCGGCATTGGTATGACCGGGCATATCCACTTCAGGGACAATGGTAATGAAACGGTCAGCTGCATAGGCAACAATTTCTTTGTAATCTTCTTGGGTATAAAATCCACCTTCGCCACCACCAACTTCAGTAGATCCACCAATTTCAGTCAGTTTTGGCCAGGATTTGATTTCAATTCTCCATCCTTGATCATCGGTCAAATGCAAATGCAAATAATTCAATTTGTATTTAGCCATTTGATCGATGTAATATTTCACATCCTCTACCGAAATAAAATGACGAGCCACATCCAGCATGGAACCTCTATATCCATAGCTTGGAGAATCCGATATTTTTCCTTGCGGTATTTCCCAGGCTGCACTGACTTGATTATCCGAGGTTATCTCTGCGGGAAACACCTGGAGTAAAGTTTGTACTCCATAAAACAAACCGGGTTCTCCAGAAGAACTGATTTGAACTTGCTCTTCGGCGATTTCCAATTCATAGGCCTCAGAACCGTCATTTGCACCTAATTCAAGAATGATGTTTCCGGAATCGAATGATACTGGAATCTCATACCCAGTAGATTTCCTCAGGTTTTGGGCAAGATATTCACCGATTTTTGTCAGTTTTTCTCCATTTCCTACCAACTTAATTCCTGAATTTTCAGTGAGTGAAAAACTTCCCGAGGCATTGCTGATTTCCTGAGGAAGGGGAATTATTCCGGCATCGGTTAGACTTGAAGTGTTTTTCTTACATGCTCCGAGTGCCAGTAATCCAACCAGCAAAAGAGACCAGGTATTTTTTTTCATAAGCGTGATTTTGCTTAAACTTACTGGAATTTTTTAACAATCTATTTTCCAAAAATCAAATAAATATCAAAATGACTCCTCCTGGAGAAAAACCAACCGATTTTTCCGAAGGCCAATTATTCGCAATTAAGTTCAGTCAAAACAAAAAAAACACAAGGAAAACCTCTTTCCATTTAATAATTTCAGAATTCATTTCGCATTCAAAACATTAGACCATGAAGAATAAAAATTCAAAACAAGCTCAAGCCTCCAGAAGGGATTTCATCAAAAGTTCAACTTTGGCTGCAGCTGGATTTTTTATCGTGCCAAGACATGTTCTTGGAGGCCAAGGATTTGTTGCTCCTAGTGATCGACTTAGAGTAGCCAGTATTGGTGTTGGAGGAATGGGTGGCGGGGACGTGAGAGGTATTTTTGCCTCTGGAAAAGTTGACATGATCGCCCTATGCGATGTTGATGATACCCGAGCTAAACAAAGCCGGGATGCCCATCCAAAAGCAGCCTATTACAAAGACTACCGGGTCATGCTGGAAAAAGAGGAAAAAAACATCGATGCAGTTTCGGTGTCCACTCCAGACCACATGCATGCCGTTCAAGCAATGATGGCGATGAAAATGGGAAAACATGTCTATGTCCAAAAACCCATGAGCCATGACATCCATGAAGCCAGAATGCTCACTGAAGCTGCCGAAAAATATAAAGTAGTGACCCAAATGGGAAATCAGGGTTCCTCAGGGGATGGAGTCCGTCAAATGGTGGAATGGTACAATGCAGGATTGATCGGTGAAGCCACAAAGGTATGGACCTGGACCAACAGGCCTGTTTGGCCTCAAGGGATCCAATGGCCTTCCACCCCAATTGCCCCTCCAGCGGATCTGGATTGGGACCTATGGCTTGGCACTGCTCCGTACAAGGATTATGTAGGCAATCTTGTTCCTTTCAACTGGAGAGGATGGTGGGATTATGGAACAGGTGCTTTGGGGGATATGGCTTGTCATATTATGGAGCCACCTTTCCGAGTGTTGGGATTAGGTTATCCGACATCCGCTGAATGTTCTGTAGGTTCTGTTTATGTTGGTGAATTTCAAAGAGGATATTTCCCGGAAAGCTGTCCTCCATCTTCTCACATTACCTTAAGATTTGATCGCCCCGGTAAGGATGAATTGGAGTTCCATTGGATGGATGGTGGGATTCAACCGACAAGACCGGAAGAACTGGGACCCAATGAACAAATGGGCGATGGCGGAAATGGGGTTATTATCGAGGGAACCAAAGGTAAAATGATGTGCTCCACCTATGGAGCAAACCCGCTGTTATTACCAACCTCCAGAACCAAAGAAGTGTCTGTTCCCCAAACTGAATATAGAGTTCCCGGTGGAGCCGGTGGGCATTACAACAATTGGGTTGACGCATGTATTGCCGGGTATGGCTCAGAAGAATTTAAAAAGCTTAGTTCTCCATTCTCTGTTGCGGGACCATTAACCGAATCCGTATTGATGGGGAATTTGGCGATCAGAAGTTACGATTACCGGATTCCGAGAGCCGGTGCGGACAATCAATTTGACTATCCTGGTAGAGGAATCAAATTACTATGGGATGGACCAAATATGAAGATCACCAACTTTGATCCCGCCAATCTATTCGTAAAAAGAAATTATAGAGAAGGGTTTTCGCTGTAAGCTCCTAAAGCAAAAATGGCTTCCGGAACTTTCGGAAGCCATTTTTTTAATCTTCTACTACCAATTCAACCCTTCGGTTTTTGGCTCTTCCCGCTTCGGTGACATTGGAAGCTATGGGACGAGTTCCCCCCCAGCCGGAAATCCTGATTCGCTCAAATTCTACTCCATGTGAAATCAGATAATCCCGAACACTACCTGCTCTTTCCAAGGATAGCTTCTTATTTAAGCCAGGATCACCCACATTATCAGTGTGTCCGTTGATCCGGATTTTCAGCTCAGAATTCTCCTTTAAAAAATCCGCCAAATCCGACAGAACCTTTTCAGTCTGGTCCTTTTCGAGCTCAGAGGTTCCCCGTTTAAAGTTTACATTGTCCAAAAGTACCGCGTTTCCAGGTTCGGCTTTGGTCAATTGAACCAAGTTGGAAGTCTTATTATCCAATCCGGAGACTACTATCAATTTGGGAAAATATCCCTGTGCGCTCACTTTGATCTCGGTAATCCCCTTGGCCTTCAATTCTGTCAAAACAATTGTTCCCTCCAGAGGTTCAGAAACTTCCCCTTGGATTCCCAGAAGGCTGAATTCAAGCTTAGTCTTCGTTTTCCCATCGATCACATACCAAGAAAGAGGAGATTCTTTTTCTTCCTGAACTATCAAAAGCTTGTTTTCCATTGGGGGAATGGATTCTGGGAATTTGGACGGGGCAACTGTTTTGGGAACGGGGGGAGCCTTAACTTCAGTTTTTACAGGCACCTCCGCTATGGGAGCCTCAAACTTTTCCGGAAAAACTAAAGGAACTGGGCTTGCAAAAGTCATCAAATCGGCAAATCCATCACTATTTTGCGTGCTAGTCCAAACGACCTCTTTCCCCTCTATCAAGGTGACGGATGCTTCAGAACCTCTTGAACTGATTTGCGTCCACTTGACAGGTACACTCCAATCTTGCCATGATTCTCCTAGTTTTTTGGCAATAAGAATATCCTTTCCACTGGCATCTGGATGAGAATTGCTGGAAAACAACAACTCCTGATTTTTCGGATTAAAAAATGGACCCATCTCTTGAGCTTTTCCATTGATGACTGGCCCCAAAGATTTTAAGGAGGACCATTCTGTCGGGGTTATTTTCTCGGTCAGATAGATATCTTCATTACCATAGCCTTGCTCCAAACTAGCCGAGATTAAAATTTGCTTTCCTCCTTCCACTACTCTGCCGGAAATGCTCCCCTGCGTGGTTTGAATGGTAGGAAAATTGACCTGTCGAAGGTAATTCCAATCAGTCCCAAATTTGGAGTATTGATGCAAGGTCACATTTCCGGATTCCTGACGGATTACCAAAAGCGTTAGGATATCTTCAAGTCCAAGGGCAAGGTCAAATCCAGCACTACTTAAATCCGCCCGGTGGATCGCTTCCTCCCATTCTCCGGCGGCATTTTTCTGGGTCATCCAAATGTCTCCGGGGTCTTTTTCTCCTCCTAGATTTTTGGGATGAAAGGCCCGGGTAAATAAAAGGGTATTATTTCCAATCCAAACTGGATTAGTATCGTCATTTGGAGAATTGGCACCAGAAAGAGATTTGATCTCTTGAGCTTTCCCTAGGGTTGACAAACAAAAAGCAAGCAACACGAGGCTGCTTGCTTTGAGATAGACTGAGGTAATGTATTTCATGATTATTGATCCAGCACAATGGCAAATACCAGTGGAGCTACGATCGTTGCGTCTGATTCGATAATGTACTTTGGAGTTTCCAAACCTAATTTACCCCAGGTGATCTTTTCGTTGGGCACTGCACCGGAATAAGATCCATACGAAGTGGTGGAATCGGAAATCTGGCAGAAATAGCCCCAAAGAGGCACATTATCTCTTTGCAAATCCTGATGCAACATCGGAACCACACAGATAGGGAAATCTCCTGCAATTCCCCCGCCAATTTGGAAAAATCCGACTTTACTTTCTTCAGTGGCATTGGTCGTATACCATTCTGCCAAGAACATCATGTACTCTATTCCGCTGCGAACAGTATGGACATTTTTCACATCACCGGAGATCACGTGACCCGCATACATATTTCCAAGCGTGGAATCTTCCCATCCTGGCACGATGATCGGAAGGTTTTTCTTGGCTGCTTCCAGCAACCAGCTATTCTTGGGATCAATCTGGTAAGATTTCTCCAACTTCCCGGAAAGAAGGATTTTATAGAAAAACTCGTGAGGGAAGTAGCTTTCACCGGCCTGGTCGGCTTTGGTCCATTCTTCCAAAATTACATCTTCAATCCGACGCATGGCTTCCATTTCCGGAATACAGGTATCAGTCACCCGATTCATATGACGGTCCAGCAAATCCTGCTCTTGGGCTGGGGAAAGCTCACGGTAATTGGGAACTCTTTCGTAATAATCGTGTGCCACTAAATTAAACACGTCTTCCTCCAAGTTGGCGCCGGTACAGGAGATGATTTGAACCTTGTCTTGACGAATCATTTCAGCCAATGAAATTCCCAATTCGGCAGTCGACATGGCTCCTGCAAGAGTAACCATCATTTTTCCACCTTCATTAAGATGGGTTTTATAGCCTTCCGCAGCATCAATTAATGCAGCTGCGTTGAAATGGCGGTAGTTGTGCTTTAAAAATTCAGTGATTTTCATGTTGTATGAGTTTTCAATAGAGCGGCAAAAATACCCAAAAATTCAGGCATAAAAAAACCCGGAATTTTCCGGGTTTTCGAAGGTTTGGATTTACTCCATTTATTTTTTTGCTGCTGAATCAGCCGGGGTTGCTTTAGCTTCAGAAGGATTTGCGTTGTATTTCTTATTAAGACCCTCAATGACTGACTGAGTCACATCAATCGCATCCGTAGCATACCAAATAGCTCCCCCGCGCGTGTAACTCAAAATCAAGTCGATGCCATTTTCCTGAGCATACTCTTTCAAATAGGTCTGAACCTGTTCGTAAACCTCATTATAAAGTGAAGTTTCGTCAGCGGAAAGCTCCTGCATCAGGTTATTTCTGTAAGTCATCAGGTTTTGTTCCTTTTGCATCAGCTCTTCCTGCTTGGCTCTCTGTTGGTTTGGAGTCATGTTTCCTCCTGTTTGCTGGAAAGTCGCTACTTCCTGCTCAAAGCCTCTTGCTCTGGATTGAAGATCTCCTTCGAATCTTTTCCCTTTATCGGTGATTTCTTCAGACTTCTTTTTGAAAAAGTCATATTTATTGATCACAGAATCCGTAAAGACGTAGGCAACTTTCATATCGGCAGCAGACATTCCTTCTCCTGAAGAGGCAGCTGTGGAAGTTTCTGTGGAAGTTTTTTGGTCACAAGAATAGAAGAATGCTGAAGCTAAACCCAGCATTCCGACGAATAGTAATCCTTTTTTCACTGTTAAATCATTATAGGTTGACAGGGCGCAAATATATAGAAAGTATTGATTATCCAAGGAAGACCGGTTCTCTCTCTGGTTAAATAAGGTTAAGGTCTAAAAATACAGGTCCTGAGCAAGTCTATAAACCTGCACATGAGCGTCAATAACATCCTTAATCCTAGGAGAATAGCCTCCACCCATACAGCACATCAGCGGAATTTTTTGCTGCTTTGCCAAAGAAAGAACCATTTTGTCACGAAGGTTAATTCCCTGGATGCTTAAAGCCAATCGACCCAATTTATCAGTCTTCAGTGGATCAACCCCAGCTTGATAAATGATAAAATCGGGATCAAAGTTTTCCAGAATTTGCCCAAGGCTACGTTTGAGAGCTTGTAGATATTGGGTGTCTCCACATCCATCCGGTAGCTCCACATCCAGGTCTGATTTTTCTTTTCGGTGTGGATAGTTTTTTGCTCCATGCATGCTGAATGTGAAGACTTGAGGGGTATTCTGAAAAATCTCGGCAGTTCCGTTTCCTTGGTGAACGTCCAAATCCACCACCAATACCTTGAATACATGGGAATTTTCTAGAAGATAGTTAGCGGCGATGGCGATGTCATTCAACAGGCAAAAACCCTCTCCCCTTTCTCGAAAAGCATGATGAGTCCCTCCGGCAATATTAAAGGCTATGCCATACTTCATGGCAAATAAAGCAGCCTGAACCGATCCTCCCATGATTAAAATTTCCCGCTTGACAAGTTCCAAGCTCAAGGGAAATCCCGTTGCGCGGATTTCAGATCTGGACAAGTCCAATTCCTTTAATTTCTTAAAATATTCCTCACTATGGGTCTTTAATATCCACTTTTCCTCCAAGGCTTTGGGTGTGAAAAGATTATCGGATTGGATGGTTCCTTCATACAAAAGCTGCTCAGGGAGCAGGTTGTATTTCTCCATCGGAAAACGGTGACCTTCCGGCAATGGGTGGCAATACAAGGGAGAATAGGCAATCTTAATCATAAAAAAACGCTGATTATTAACCAGCGTCTAGTGAATATGGTTTGAATTCAATGTTTAGATTTCGTCCTCTTCGGTCTGAAAGGAATACAGAGTTTCGTCCAAAACCAAGGTATCATCATTGAATTCCTGAATGAATTTCTTGATCACTTTTTCATTAATCTCTTCCACATTGAGGGCTGCATCTAATCCAATTCCGAAATCATGGTTGGTATCTATGTCCACAAATTCCTGAACTTTTACAGCTTCTTCATCTTCGAGCTCCATGATGATTTCAGTTATAAACCAACCGATTTCTTCTTCCTCACTGGAAAGAGGTTTTAAGTTACCTTCCTCGTCTTCTTCGTAATTGATTCCCTTGAAATTTGGGAATTTTTTAGCAGCCTCATGTTCTGCGAGCTCGTATACTTCGCTAGAATGATGTAGCCGAAGAGTGTATAAGGCAGCGTCGTATATTACTGGCTTACCTTCAAACATCCCAATAAAAAGAAAATTGATAAACTCTTCAGAATTTCCGGGGTCAGGAACCACCTTGAAGGTCTTTCCTGACTTTTTCAATTCCATCTGTAGTTCTTCAATCCTTTGTGGGTCAAAACCTGGATTTGCAAATTGCATATATAAAAACTTTTGTTACTTGTTATACCAATATTTATAGGTCAAAATCGATTTTTTGATTCATGAAAGAAAATAAATTAATAAAATGAATTCGACAAAATTTAATGAAGATTTTGTGAAAAATTTAATTCGGGCCAAAGAAGGTAAGCGTCTGGATTTCAAGCAAAAGATTACCTCAAAAGAAAAGATCGCAAAAACCATATCGGCCTTTGCCAATACAGAGGGCGGAATTATTTTAATTGGAGTTTCAGATCACCAAAGAATTGTTGGGATAGATCCGGAAGAGGAAAAATTTATGGTTGAATCCGCAAATGTGGAGTTTTGTTTTCCCCCGGCATCCTTGACATTTCATCCGGTCAAATGGTCCCAAGAGATAGAAACACCTTGGGACAATGAAGAGGACATTTATCTTCTTTTGGTCGAGGTAAGCCCTGCTGGAGATTCCCAAATTGCCTGTAAAAACAAATCCGGAGAGCTAAAGGTCTATCAAAGAATCAGAGATCAAACTATAGCTATTTCGAGTTCAGATTGACCCCGAAAATTCCATTGATCAAACTTAGCAGCAAGGCAAATCCCAAGGCCCACCAAAATCCATCGACCGTAAATCCAGGAATAAAGTAGGCAGCAATTAGCACGACCAAAGCATTTATAACCAGCAAAAACAGACCAAAAGTAATCAGAGTGACCGGGAGGGTTAAAATGATCAAAATAGGTTTGAGGGTAAAATTGATCAAAATGATCACCCCGGCAAGAACGAATCCTGTCACCCATGAGTCCAGAACTACGCCTTTCAGAAGCAAATCCGCAATTAATATTGAAATTCCTCCAACGATAATTTTGGTAAGGATTGAAGTAGGTTGATTGCTTGATTCCATAGAAATTAAAGATATATCCATTCCCTCATCTATCAAAACCTGAGATAAATCAGGCTATAATTTATAAGTCTAGAAATCCAGCCTTAAAGGTATTTTTCCTCAGGTGTCTTATATTTGTATCCTAAAACTTAACAATCAACCGAGTGATAATTATTATTTTCTTCCTTTTACATTGGTATTTCTCCCTGTTTTGCCAAAGTTTCTTCCTTCATCGCTACGCAGCACATCAAATGTTTGTGATGAACAAATACTGGGAAAAATTCTTCTATGTTTTCACCTGGATCTGGCAGGGAAGTTCTTACCTGTCTCCAAGAGCTTATGCCATTTTGCACAGAATGCACCATGCCTATTCTGATACACCCAAAGATCCCCACAGTCCGCATCACACCGAGAATCTGTTTACCATGATGTGGAAGACCAAAAATATTTACAATGATTACTTCAGCTTCAAGCTTAAGCCTGAAGAAAGATTTTCCAAAGACATTCCGGATTGGCTGGCATTTGATCGCTTTGCAGACAATATGGGCGTAAGAGTGGCTTGGGGACTTTTCTATGTCTTGATTTATGTGCTGTGCATTACGGTTTTTGATTTACCGGGTACGCACTGGTGGATGTACTTTCTGCTACCAATTCATTTCTTGATGGGACCTGTGCACGGAGCCATTGTAAACTGGAGCGGACATAAATATGGCTATGCCAATTTTGACAATAACGACAAGTCTAAAAACAGCCTCCTGCTGGATGTATTGATGCTGGGGGAATTGTTCCAAAACAACCACCACAAATTGCCAAATCGGCCAAACTTTGCCGTGAAATGGTACGAATTTGACCCAACCTATCCAGTAGTAAAGCTTCTCCATGCTACTGGCATCATTAAATTGAGGACAGCCTAATTGAAAAACATATCTCTTAAGACCTTAGAAATAAGGTCTTTTTTTTTGCCCTGAAAAAAAATTTAAACTAAAACCTAAAATAATTTCAATTTTACTTTGCAATCAGAAACTAAACCAATAATTTTCTTTCGAATTAAAACTTAACACCTTATGAAACCATTAACCAGAGCAGAAGAGGAGATTATGCAAATCCTCTGGGATATCGAAAGAGGATTCGTGAAAGACATCCTGGTCCCAATGACAGATCCAAAACCGGCGTACAATACCGTCTCAACAATTGTGAGAATTCTTGAGAGAAAGGGGTTTGTAAGTCACAAGTCTTATGGCAAGAGTCATGAATACTTTCCGATCGTCTCCAAAGACGAATACCGAACATTCATTATTAAAAGAATGCTCGAAGGGTATTTTGAGAGTTCATTTGCGAAGTTGTCCCAATTCTTCAAAAATGATGAGTCATTGAATACCAAACAATATCAGTAAATACTACATGGATAAGCAATTAAAAAAACCCGGACCAATGGCCGGGTTTTTTTATGTTACTGAATGTCTTTCATTAATTCTTCTATGGCTTTTTCCAGCTGCTGGTCAATCCCTTTGTCAATTTTTCCAGGCATATTCTTCACCTCAAACTGGGGTCTGGTTTCATTATTTTCCAGCCACTCTCCTGCCATATTTTTTGCGGAAATAGGTACAGCTCCCCATCGAATTCCATTGGGTAATCCTTCCCAACCTGCGAAAGAACAAGTTCCCGGTGTGGGCATACCTACCGTCTTCCCAATCTTAAGATCGGTATATCCGCAGGCAAAGCAATGTCCGTCAGAGTAATTGGCTTCATTAAACATCGCCAAAGTAGGTTTAGTCCATCTTGCAGTCGGTTCGCCGCCTACAACTTTATCCGCCGTGGCATAAGTTAGGAAGGACTCACCGGTGAAAAACATCGCCAAATCCGCCACCAGATCACCACCGCCGTTAAACCGGGTATCCACTACCATGGCTTCTTTCTCATAATATTTCCCTAGCATGTCTTCTATGACATTTCTATAAGGTCCGTCACTCATCCCCGGAATGTGCACATAGCCCAATTTTCCGCCGCTCAACTTTTCTACTTCTTCTTGGTTTTTCTTGACCCAACGTTTGTAAAGGAGTTGTCCTTCTTCTCCCAAGGAAATTGGCTTGACGGTGTATTGCTTGCGGGTATTGGTTCTAGGATCCACTACTTCCACCAAGGTGAATTTGTCCACCTTTCGGTTCAGGAGCTTCGCAAAATCAATTTCAGGTGAGATCAATTCCCCATCAATTCTTTCGATAATCATTCCCGGCTTTATGGCTAGATCTGCCTTATCCAAAGGTCCGCCTCTGAGTACTTCAACTACTTTCAATCCATTTCCTTGGTGCTTGTAATCATAGAATACGCCCAAAGAAGCGGTAGCATCCGCCAGTGGAATAGATCTGGAATACCTCGCTCCCGCATGGGATACGTTCAATTCCCCGATCATTTCGGAAAGCATCTCGGCAAATTCATAGCCATTCCCAATCGAAGGAAGGTATTTTTCATACTCCGGGCGAATTGCTTCCCAGTCTACACCATGCATGTCCGGAGTATAGAAAATCCCCTTTGTCCTCAACCAAACGTGGTCAAACAGATGAGCAGTTTCCGCATTGAGGTCAAAGGTCATCTCTCCGGAAATCTTAATGTTTTCCTTTTTCATCCCTTCCGGATTGATTTTAGAAATAGATCCATCAGCAAGGAGGAAAAGGTTTTTTTGATCCTTATCCCAAAACAAGCGACCCGAATTGGCATTCAGATTTATTTCCATTTTGGTGTCTTTGGTTCTCAGGTCGGTGGACCAAAGGTTCATACCTTTCTCAAATCTCGCCAGGTAAAATAGTTTTTCCCCGTCTTTGGAAAGAACTGCATCTCCCATCAAAGAAGAATGAATCGTCAGTCGAGCTTTCCTTTCTTCAAATCCATCCCAATTGAACTTAATTTCCTCTACCTTTTTTTCCTCACTTTTATCAGCCTTGGACTTGTCTTCTGCTGATTCGGATTTTTTTGCTTTTTCGATTTCCTTCAACAGCTCAAACTCTTCCTTGCCAAGCCTAAATTTGTCCCAAGCTGCCTGATCGAAGAACACGGTGTACACATCCTCTTCCATCCTGCCGCTGGTAGCATAGCTTCTCAAGCCATCCCGATTGGTAAACCAAATCATTTGTTTCCCACCATTCACCCATTTGGCATTGTCATCGGAATAGCCACTTTGGGTAAGTTTTCGCATCTTTTCCTTTCCTGAGGCATCCAAAAGAACCACCTCAGAATTGGTCATCGTTGGCCGATAACTTGCCAATAGCCACTTACTGTCAGGACTCCAGGTAAAATACTGATCTCCGTCTCTCATGTGGAAAAGAAGATCCGGCCCCATCAAAGTCACTGTCGCTTTGGTAGCCAGATCCAAAACTTTCAAGCTCCGTCTTCCTTCCACATAGGCAAGTTTTTTTCCGTCAGGGGAAAATTTTGGCAAATAGGCATCTGTGGCTACTGAGACCAAAGGTTCTTCTTGAATCAGGGTGGACGCAAAGAAAAACGGCTCTTCGGGACGGACTTTACTTGCTTTAAAAATCTGCCATTTGCTATCCCGCTCTGAAGAATACACCAGGGATTTCCCATCAGGAGCAAATTCCACAAATCGTTCCTGCTCTGGTGTATTGGTGATTCTTTTGGTCAGTGAACCATCCACAGAAGTGACAAAAACTTCCCCTCTGGCAATAAATGCGATTTCTTTACCATCTGGGGAAAGGGCCATCTCTCCCACTCCACCATTGATGGAAATGTAATTATCAGGATTGGAAATAGACTGGGTGGCGATCGA
>JAJLJS010000228.1:0-16355 GCA_033844545.1 Cyclobacteriaceae bacterium
AATCAGCGCGAAGATGTTTTCCAAAGCCTGCAAATACGCAATCAATTCCATGGTTTTTCTGGCCACTTTACCGGAAGGCCAGGAGCGTGCCGGCATCAAGGACATTGCTTTTGCGATTAATTCTCCGGAAGCATTTACCGCTAAAATCCTCCAAACTTTGGTGAGAGAGAATTTACTCCTCTCCATTAAAGGTCCAAACGGAGGCTTTGAAATCAGCGAAGAAGGCAGAAAATCACCTCTTTATAGGATTGTACAGGTCATTGACGGGGATTCGATCTTCGTGGGCTGTGCACTGGGACTTCAGGAGTGTTCGGAGTCACATCCCTGCGCGGTGCATCATAAGTTCAAAGCTATCCGGGATCACCTGACTGGCATGATGATGACCACCACGCTTCGGGATATGGCGCTTGGGATTCAAACCGGGATTAGCTTCTTGAAAACCTAAAAAAATTTACCAATATAAAAGATAAAAACATCCTTTAAATTCCAATCAAATGGCAACTATCACAGACAAAAAAGTAGGCAAAATTGTAGCAGAGAATTTCCGGACTGCCAAGGTATTTACAGAATATGGAATAGACTTCTGCTGTAAAGGAGGAGTCAAACTATCCGATGCCTGCAGCACAAGAGGGCTTAACCTGGAAGAGGTGGTCGAAAAGCTCGAAGTAATCATGCAAGTGGCGGATCAGAGTCCCTATCAGGAAATGTCTCTCAGCCAATTGATTGACCATATCGTCAATGTCCATCATAAGTATGTCGAAGAGACTCTTCCTGCCTTGAAATTTTACCTTGAAAAAATAGAGCGGGTTCACGGAGACCGTCATCCGGAATTAACTCTCATCCGCCAAGAGTTTTTCGAAGCCGCAGATGCGCTAACCATCCATATGAAAAAGGAGGAATTTGTGCTCTTCCCTTACATCAAAGCGATGGAAGAGGCCAAAACCAACAGCTTCCCGCTTTCAAAGCCACATTTTGGAGATATCGAAAACCCGATATCCATGATGGAGGAAGAGCATGACACGGAAGGGGAGCGTTTTCGAAGAATTGACTCCTTGACACAGGGTTATACTGCGCCGGCAGATGCCTGTCAAACCTACCGGGTAGCATTTTCTATGCTGCAGGAGTTTGAGCAGGATTTACATACCCATATCCACTTGGAAAACAATGTGTTGTTTCCAAAAGCTATGGTGCTTTATTCAGAATTAAACGCTTCATAATCAAAGTCCTATTAGTTCGAATATCATGAGGATTTCACAACCAAACGAGCTCTTTATTCGCATCTGGAACCGATGGGCGGTAGGGTTTTTCCTGATCGCTGGGCTTTTGGGGGTGACCATGAGAGCATTTCACATCGTGGAAATCCCTGTTCTCGAATACCGTCATATTCTCCATACCCATTCTCATATAGCCCTCTTGGGATGGGGATTTATGATGCTGATCGGAACCATGATATTTGAGCTGGAAGGAAAACAAAACTTTGGGAAAAAATACGGATGGCTATTCATCGCCTTGCTGGTTTCCCTGCTCGGAATGTTGCTCTCCTTCCCAGTGCAGGGCTATGGAGTAGTGAGTATTTCCTTTTCCACCTTGTTTGTGCTCCTTTCCTATGCATTCATCTTCAAGCTTTGGAAAACCCTAGGGCAAATAGAAAACACCACTGGAATTCGGCTGATTCGATGGGCTCTGATCGGGTATCTGATCTCAACCTTAGGCCTATGGGCTTTAGGGCCTGTGACGGCCACTTTGGGAAGAATGCATGAAATGTATTTCATGACCATTCAGTGGTTTTTGCACTTCCAGCTCAATGCTTGGTTTGTACTCGGCACGCTCGGCTTGATCGTTTTTTTTGCAGAAAAAAGAGGTATTAAGATCTTAATTTCCAGCATTCACCAAGGACTGTTACTAGGATCGGTATTCTTGACTTTTGCCTTGGCTATCACCTGGGCTGAACCATCGCCTATCTTCTTCTGGATCAATTCCTTGGCGGTTTTAATCCAGGCCTTGGCATACTACCTCCTTCTTCAAAAAATCATAAAGGTTCTTCCCGGGCTTTTCCTTCAGCCCTTTACCAAAATGCTGATTGTTCTTGCTTTGGGAAGCTTGGTTGCAAAGGCAATTCTTCAGGTTCTTCTGGTATTTCCGGAGGTTGCTGTGATTTCTTATACCATCCGACTGTATGTCATCGGCTTCCTTCATCTGGTTATGTTGGGAGCAATGACTTTCGGAATAGGGGGCTTAGCCATGGAAGAAGGCAGACTTCCTGCCACGCTTTCTTCCAAAATTGGATGGAGCCTCATTTTGGGAGGATTTCTGGGGACCGAACTTCTCCTCTTTGGGCAAGGCACTATGGTCTGGATGCAGTGGGGATACCTTTCATGGTATCACTTGGGACTGTTTGTTTTTTCCGCCCTCTTCCCTTTAGGTCTTGCTTTGTCCTTTATCAGTCTGTTTTCTGAAAAATATGTCCAACCTCAACCCATCTTAAAGTATCCCAACTCTAATCAACTCAATGTCGAAACTATGAAAAAAGTAATGATTTGGTCAATGGGCATCGTAGCGATGCTGATGACCTCCTGTGGTGGCGGAAGCGAATCTCAGTCTTCCTCTTCCGAATCGGGTTCCCCTGTTGAAGTCGCTGCGCCCGCTGCCGATCCCAAAGGGATAGGCGAAATAAAATCTGTTGATCTCGGATCGGGTGTCGACGCTTCCTTGGCTGACCAGGGCAAGGCTATCGTGGACATGAAGTGCACCGCCTGTCACCAACTCAATGACAAGCGACTGGTCGGCCCTGGCTTCCAAGGAGTAACCAACCGACGTCGTCCGGAATGGATCATGAATATGATCACCAATGTGGACGTGATGCTGGATCAAGATCCCGAAGCACAAAAGCTTCTGGAAGAATGTCTTACCAGAATGCCAAATCAAAATATCTCTAAGGATGATGCAAGAGGTATCCTGGAGTTTATGAGAAAAAATGACGAAGAAAAAGCAGGCCAGCGCGATGCTGCCGTGAAATAACCCAGTTAAACTAAGATCCAAATGAAAACAAACAAATGGCTACTCGCTGCAGGTCTGATTGCTGCAGCAATAGCGCCCGGATGTAAGCCCAAAGGAGCCCAAAGTGCCATCACAGGTGATGCAGCTTCCAAGGTCTATGTAGCTCCCGGTCAGCATGATGAGTTTTACAATATCATCTCTGGTGGTTTTAATGGTCAAATGTCCGTCGTAGGCCTTCCCTCCGGTCGGGTATTGAAAATTCTCCCTGTTTTCTCCGTTCACCCGGAAAATGGATGGGGATATTCTGAACAATCCAAGCCCATGCTCAACACCGCTAACGGCTTTGTGCCTTGGGATGACTTGCACCACATTGCCATTTCCACAACCAATGCAGAACATGATGCCAGATGGGCATTTGGAAATGCAAACAACACCCCGCGGATTGCAAGGGTAGATTTGAATAGCTTCAAGACAGTGGAGATCATAGAAATTCCTAATTCTGCCGGTAACCACTCCTCTCCGTTTATTACCCAAAACACCGAGTACGTAGTGGCAGGAACCCGTTTCTCTGTGCCCGTTGGGGATAATCAGGACGTGTCCATTGACTCCTACAAGGAGAACTTCAAAGGGTATATATCCTTTATCGGGGTGAATCAGGAGACAGGAGAAATGAATCTTTCATTTCAGATTGAAGCACCTCCTTTCAATTTTGACTTGGCCCGAGCTGGCAAAAATAAATCGCATGGCTGGTTCTTCTTCTCCACCTACAATACCGAAATGGCCCATACGCTTTTGGAAGTGAATGCTTCTCAAAAGGATAAGGACTTTATCATGGCGGTCAACTGGAAAAAAGCAGAAGAATATGTGAAAGCAGGAAAAGGCACCAAGAAAAAAGCAAGGTATGCTCACAACAAATGGAATGAAGAAACCCATTCTGCTACCTCCACGATGATGGAAGAGGTGTTGACTTTGGACCCAACGGTACTGAAAGACATCGTTTATTTCATCCCTTGTCCAAAGTCCCCACACGGCACTGATACCGATCCCACAGGGGAATACATCATCGGTTCAGGTAAGTTGGCAGCGATCATTCCAGTTTTCTCATTCACCAAAATGCTGGCTGCAATCGAAAAGAAAGATTTTGAAGGAGACATCCAGGGAATGCCGGTGTTGAAATATGAATCAGTACTTCATGGTGAAGTGGAAAAGCCAGGCTTGGGTCCTTTGCACACCGAATTTGACGGTAAAGGAAATGCCTACACCTCCATGTTTGTGTCTTCCGAAATCGTGAAGTGGAATATCGAAACCCTTGAAGTGCTGGATAGAGCGCCTACCTATTATTCTGTAGGTCACTTGAGTATCCCGGGAGGACCTACCGGAAAACCTCATGGCAAGTATCTGGTTGCTTACAACAAAATCACCAAAGACCGATACCTGCCTACCGGTCCCGAATTGGCCCACTCCGCTCAGCTTTATGATATTTCGGGAGATAAAATGCAGCTGCTTCTCGACTTCCCGACCATCGGTGAGCCTCATTATGCGGAGTCTTTCCCTGCCTCTTTGATCAAAGACCGTCAGGTGAAATTCTATCCCATCGAAAAAAATCACAGCCCCTATGCCCTCAAAGGAATCAATGATGCCCGAGTGGAGCGAAAAGGCAATCAAGTACACGTGTACATGACTTCCATCCGATCCAACTTCCGACCTGACAATATCGAAGGGGTACAGGTAGGGGATGAGGTTTACTTCCACGTCACCAACTTGGAGCAAGACTGGGATGTGCCTCACGGATTTGCAATCAAAGGTGCCAATACTGCAGAGCTCTTGATTATGCCAGGAGAGACTTCTACGCTGAAATGGGTCCCGGATCGGGTAGGGGTGTTCCCATTCTACTGTACCGACTTCTGTTCGGCGCTGCACCAAGAGATGCAGGGCTATCTGAGAGTTTCGCCAAAAGGATCAAATGTTCCGCTGAAATACTCCACAGGAGCCTCTGAATAAAACCATCCACTTTCGCCGGTGGGAATCTCCACCGGCGATTTTCACAAATTGATTATGAAATCCCTCAGCCTCACCAATCGGATATTGCTTTTACTGGCGGTATTGACTTTGATCCCTGCGTATTTCACTCCACTTTGGCAGATTAGCCTCTGGGCTCCTCAATATCCTGAGGGTCTGAATATGAAGATTTGGATCGACCAGCTTAGTGGTAATGTGGACCAGATCAACGGAGTCAACCACTACATCGGAATGAAGCATATCGGGGTAGAGATGTTCCCTGAATTCACTTACCTGAAGTATGTGATGGGGGCGATGATCGGGTTAGGACTGATCTTTTTCCTAGTTGGCAAAAGATGGTCGATATACTCCTTTCTGGGGCTTCTTTCCGCCTTTGGCATTGCTATTCTGGTGGATATGTACCTCTGGGGCTATGAATATGGCCATGAGCTTGACCCAAAGGCTGCTATCAAAGTCGAGGGAATGAGCTACCAGCCACCTCTGATTGGCTATAAACAACTCTTAAACTTCCTGGCCTATTCCGGTCCTGATACCGGTAGCTGGATTTTGATGGGGGGTATGGGCCTCTTGGTATTGGCTGTTTTCCTGGATTGGAAAGGAAAATAAACCTCATCCACCTGCTGAATTAAAAACTTTCATTTAACCCACCTGACCATGAAACGATTACTGATTGCTTTGATCCCAATTCTGATACTGATGGCTTGCAGTGCCGACCCACGTCCGATTGCACTAGGGCAGGACGCTTGTCACCATTGCAAAATGACCCTGATGGATCCAAAGTTTGGAGCAGAACTGGTCACAGAGAAAGGGAAAATATTCATTTTCGACGATGTCAACTGTATGCTTGGCTACATGGATTCTGAAGAGGGCAAAGGCCAGACCTTTAAACATATCCTCGTCATGGACTACCTGAATCCAGGCACCTTGCTGGATGCAAATGTCGCCCATTACCTCAAATCTCCGGAATTCAAAACTCCCATGGCTTCCGAAGTAGTTGCCTTTCCGGACTACCAATTATTGAAAGACTATAAAGCCAAAAATGGCGGAGTGTATCTCGCATGGGGAGAATTAACCACTCAATTTAAGTGATGCTCAAACTCAGAAAAGCCATGAACCGAATCTTTCCATTGATTTTGATTTTGTGCTTGTACGCCATCCATGCAGAGGCAGGCAAAATCATTCTCAAGCCCGGACAATCCATCCAAGTTGCTGTCGATCGATCAGCTGCAGGAGATACTTTGATTTTCTCCCCCGGAACTTATCAAGCTTCGGCAGTGACAATCCGAAAGCCTTTGAGCTTAATCGGCAATAATCACCCGGTCATGGACGGTGAGAATAAAGGCAATATTTTTCTGGTAGCTTCCGAAAATGTATTGATCCGTGGCCTGAAATTTATCCGAACCGGGAAATCCAACATGGACGACTCGGCGGCAATCAAGTTCTTCGATTCCAAAAACTGCACTGTTGAAAACAATATATTGGTGGATACTTTTTTTGGTCTGCACTTTTCCAACTCCTCAAATCTGACCATTCGAAACAACAAAGTGAATGCATCGGCCAGTCGGGAATTTGAAGTAGGAAATGGCATTCATCTCTGGAAATGCAAGGACAGCCTGATAGAGAAAAATGAGGTCTCCGGTCATCGGGATGGTATTTACCTCGAGTTTGTGACCAATACTCTAGCCAAGGAAAACTTCATCCAAGGCAATATGCGCTATGGGCTTCACTTTATGTTTTCTCATGACAATACCTATCTGAAAAACACCTTCAAAAGAAATGGAGCGGGTGTGGCGGTCATGTACACCAAAAACGTGACTATGCAGGAAAACCGGTTTGAAGAGAACTGGGGAAGTAGTGCCTACGGGATTTTGCTGAAAGATATATCAGACAGTAAAGTGATCGGCAATGTCTTTCTGAAAAATACGGTTGGAATCTACATGGAAGGCAGCAGCCGGATTGATTTCAAGGAAAATACGTTCAAAGAAAACGGCTGGGCGCTCAAGCTGATGGCGAGCTGTGACCAAAATCTCTTCCAGGCCAACAACTTCACAAGAAACACCTTTGATATCAGTACGAATGGCAACTTAGTACTCAACCAACTCAAGGAAAACTATTGGGACAAATACGAAGGTTACGATCTCAATCGTGACAGAATCGGAGACGTTCCCTATCGCCCTATCAATCTTTACAGTGTGATCGTCGAAAAAATCCCTGCCTCAGTTATGCTATGGAGGAGTTTTCTGGTGACCTTATTGGATCGGATGGAAAAAATCCTTCCTACCATGACTCCAGATGAAATGATTGATCATTCACCCAAAATGAGACCCTATGATTTCGGTACATAACCTATCCAAAAAATTTGGCAAGCTGCAAGTGCTCAATGAATTCAATCTGGAATTTGAGCTCGGCAACAGCTATGCGCTCATGGGGCCTAACGGCTCCGGCAAAACAACCCTGATCAAAACCATTCTCGGCATGGTGATTCCTGACAGTGGGGATATTACCGTAGGAAGTCAGTCAATCAAAGGCGATGTGTCCTACCGAAAGCAGATTGGCTATATGCCTCAGATTGGGCACTATCCGGCCAACATAAAAATCGGACAGCTTTTCTCCATGATGAAAGACATGCGTCCTGAGATCAAAAATTACGATTTGGAACTTGTAGAGGCTTTTGGCCTGGAGGAAATGAAAGATAAAGCCATGGGGACTCTTTCTGGCGGTACCCGTCAAAAAGTCTCTGCGGCCTTGGCTTTTCTCTTCCACCCAAGCATTCTCATTCTGGATGAGCCTACTGCTGGACTCGATCCTATTGCGGTGGAACTGCTCAAAACCAAAATCAAAAAGGAACGGGCTCAGGGAAAGCTGATTCTGATTACTTCCCATATCCTTAGCGATCTCGAGGAGCTGACCAATCGGGCCATTTACATCTACGAAGGAGAGGTCTTTTTCTCCGATACCATCGAAGAACTCAAGGAAATCACCGGAGAGAGCAAGTTTTCCCCAGCCATCGCCAAACTGATGCAGTGGACCCTAAAAAAAAAGTCAAGTAAAACTCAATTGAGCCATGTTTAAGCTACTCAAATACGCACTTTACGATATTCTGAAATCACGCTTTGCCATCATTTATACTGTGTTTTTGGCTCTGGTGGCGATTTCGATCTATCAGGTTTCGGACGATCTGAGCAAAGTCTCTCTGAGTCTGATGAACATCATGATCTTATTTATTCCGTTGATTTCGGCGGTTTTTGCCACTACCCATTTTTACAATAATCTGGAGTTTATCGAATTGATGCTGGCTCAGCCGGTCAAGCGGATTCACGTGTTTCTCAGCCAACTCCTGGCCGTAGTGATTATGCTGAGTTTATCCATTTTGCTGGGATTTGGACTTCCCATGCTACTTTGGGGTGCTGATAGCAGTTTGCTGACGCTGCTGGTTGTTGGAGTCGTGTTAAGCTCAGTCTTTGGAGGATTTGCATTTTTGGCAAGCGTACTCACTAGGGACAAGGCCAAAGCCATCGGAATAAGTCTGGCGCTGTGGATTTACTTTTCCTTGGTCTATGACGGCTTGGTCTTGTACATCATTTACAGCTTTGCCGATTATCCATTAGAAAAAGCCACCTTGGCACTGGTCATGCTAAATCCTGTGGACTTGGGAAGAATACTCATGCTGATGCAGTTGGATATTTCGGCCTTGATGGGTTATACAGGGGCTTTTTTCCAACAGTTCTTCTCCAGTGGATCAGGCATTTTAATTGCCACATTTGCCTTGGTGATATGGATGCTAGTTCCAAATTATCTTGCCACCCGGGTTTTTAGAAAAAGGGATTTCTGATGGAGTTAAAGTTAGAAGGATAACAATGGAGGTCCTTAACTTGGATTTCCTATTTGTATAAGCTTTTAGGACTTTGGCTTAAATTCGGAGAAATGTTTTTCGAATGGATGGACCGTTTAGACTTCCATTGGTATTTTTTTCTTGGTGGATTTATCTTCATTTCCTATCAGAAACCTTTAGAGTTTTTGTATTCTAAATGAGATGATGGGAAAGTTTTTGCCGTTGAACCTCCAGATAGTCAGATGTACTTCCAAGCGATCGAAAAAAAGGGAAAAGAGATGCCGAGAAATTGGAGATTTCTATCAAAATGAAAATTAATGTCCACAAAACTCCAACTGGTATAGGGCATAGATATAGAATGCAAGGAGAAATTATTTTCAGTCTTTCTGAAAAATAGGTATTGACTTAAAGATTTGTTTTGTATCTGGAAAAGAAGTTGATGTGGGGGCTTGTTGCGCTAAAAAACCTGAAATAAAATCCCTCGGGAAACCCAAAAAATTTGAGGAGTGAAATAGGCTTTACTATTTTCGCCGTTGAAAAATTTGTTTTTTGGAATGATCGGTAAGAAAAAGGTTTTTGAGAAGGCCATCAATTTGATGACTGAAAAAGGATTTACGCTTGTAAACCAGGATTCTACAAGACCTTGGGGAGGTTTTTTGGTAATCGACGAGAGTCAGGCTTCAAAATTTGCCCAGGAATTTTTTCCGGAAGAGGATTTTGAATCTCTGAAAATATCAGAGAAGCTGAGCCCGAAAATTCTTCTGGTAGCACCGGGGAAAAGACTGAGTTGGCAGTATCATTTTAGACGGGCAGAAATTTGGAGATGCATTGAGGGAGTAGTTGCGGTAGCCACAAGTATGACAGATGAGGAACGCCAGCGCGTTGTGCTTCAAGTGGGTGATAAAATCAAGCTTCAGCAAGGAGAGAGACACCGGCTGATCGGTTTGGAAGATTGGGGGGTAGTCGCAGAAATTTGGCAGCATACCGATGCATCCCATCCCTCAGACGAGGAAGATATTGTCCGATTGCAGGATGATTTTGGTAGATAACAGTTTAAGTAATAGAACTCTTTTTCGAATTGTTTGCGGGAAAAAATTCCGAAGGGTTTATTGTATCCACAAAATTTGCTTTCTGGGATCCCGACTATGGTTTAGGTAATTGAAAAAAAGGAAAATTCCTTTTTCTTTTTTTTAGGCTTAGATTTAAATGAACCTAAATATCCCACCCTATGAGAATCTTAAAAATCACCGCTTTAATCCTACTCTTGGCTATCATAGGATTACTCCTTTACGGGCTTTTTGTCCCCAATCAATACAGTGTTTTGGAAAAAGTGACAATCAACCGACCGATTGAGGAGGTGTATGATTATGCCAAATACCTTAAAAATCAGGATGAGTACAGCAAATGGCAACTCATGGACCCGGATATGGTGCATTACTATGAAGGAGAGGACGGTACCGTTGGATTTGTGTCTGGATGGAAAAGTGAAAACCCGGATGTGGGACATGGAGAGCAGGAAATCCTCGCGATCCAAGAAATGGAAAGGATAGATTATGAATTGAGGTTTTTTGAACCTTTTGAAGGAACAGACAAGGCTTATATGACTTTCAACTCCATGGGTCCCAACCAAACGGAAGTTGCCTGGGGATTTGAAGGAAAGATGGCATATCCCATGAACCTGATGATCCCGATGATGGGAATGGAGGAAATGATTGCCGATGACTTTCGAGTGGGATTGGAAAACTTGAAAAAAATCCTGGAAAACTAGTTTTAATTTCCACTCAATCGGGCCACCATGATTCCTGATTGCCCCCGATTTGCAGCCAAATAGTCATGAAGCGGTAGAGCAGAAACCTCTACCGCTTTGTTTTTGGAGCTGGCGTGAAGGAGGTGAATGCGTCCGTTTTGCCGAATGGCAAATCCCACATGAACTACGTCCAGATTGGCCATTGGGGTAGTGATGGCGATAAGGTCTCCGGATTGAATTCCTTTTTCCAGAGATTGAATTTGCTCTTTGGGGATAAAAGAATACGCATATTGGCGGATTTGGGCTTCCGCTTGCCGGATTTTGTCCACGTTGGCGGGTTCGCTCAGCTGAGGATAAAATTGGGGATTTTCGGACATAAAACTCGGCTGGTTGGGGTAAGGGCTTCCTCCTAGTTCAGCCGTGATATCCCGGATAATTCCCTTGGCTTGGTTGTCTACTATCCATTCCGTGAAATAGTGGAGTCGGCTCGGATAGCCATCATTTTTCCCGGTACGGTAGCGGATTTTTTCCAGTTCCTTTTCAAATTTTTCAAAGGAATACTCCTGCATCTCCGCCATTCTGGCCAAGGTCACCACTGCTTCCAAAAAAGTGGTACAGTCTACACCCTGTAGGTTGATGACCAATTGCTCCGGTCCAGGAATTTCCAGAGTCTTTTCCACATAGGGAGTCCCCAAAAAGTCCTTTCCGATTTCGATGACCCACTCTTGAATCGTCAGGTTTTTGGAAGATTCCGCCTCCAGTTTTTCCAATTCCCGATCCAATAGCTTTCGGCTTTCCAGAGAGCAGACGGTTTGGGCAAAAAGGATGAAAGTAATGAATAGGAGGGGAATTGTGGCCAGAATTTTTTTCATAAAGGGTAATTCAGAGACTCTTCAAATCTAGGAAAAATACCTGGACTCGGTGGAAGAGTCCAAGATTGAGTTTTCAAGAAAATTCAATTCCAGATTACAAACCCTATTTCAACCCTTTTTTGATGATGGGCTAGTAGGGACTAAAACTGCCGATTCAATGCATGGTACTCAATTTTCTCCATAAATGGGAAATAGGGGAGGGATTCGATCAATTTCCGAGTTTGTGTTTCATCCACGTTTTGGAAAATCAAAACGGCGTCTTTTTTGGAAACCGAGATGTAAAAATGCTCCAGAAGTGACTCGGACTTCCATTTTTCTACAAATTCCATTTCTCTTTTGGGCAATTCAGGGTCAGCCTTTATTTGCGCTATCCCTTGGGTTGAGAGGGAGATTAAGGTCATGATTCGGATCATATTCAGCGAAATTGAATCGGGATTTTTTTCTTGTATTGGCGGGCTTGAAGTGATCGCTTGGTCAGGATCAATCAATTCGTTCTATTAGTGCTTAAGCATTTTTGAACTGAGTGAGAAAAGGAAAACTGCTCCGGGGATAATCAGCATTGACCAAGCCCATTCCCCATTGGACTTCAAGACTTGTGTGCAAAAGGTAATCAAGAGCGTGAGCAAGATGGCGTTCCAGGTTAGCTGCTTGAGTTGATAGAAATCCTGAATGACCAGCCAGGAAAGATTGATCTTCTTCAAAAAGCGGAATTCCGGATAAAAAAGCTTCATAAAGCCCAAAGCTAAAATCAGGAAAACCAAAGCCACTAAAAACAAATCCAGCGATTCGATGATTTCCAAACCGGGTTTGGACTGAGGACCTCCTGTCCAGAAAATGGAAAAAGCATGAAGGGTTTTGAAGATTCCCAAACCAGCGGTAAATAGAAAATTTGCAAACATGGTGAGGGAGATCAACAAGACCATCCATTGGTAGGCTTTTGTCATTAGCGTTTGTCTTTAGGAATCAGTGACTTTCCAAACTTCTGCTAAACAAGGTGTCGTAATGCCCTTTATGGTCAAAGACATCATTTTCCCGGGCATATTCCTGCCAACTTTGGATAAGTTTAGCTTTGATTTCCGGAAACTGACCAGAAAGGTCAGTGGTCTCTCCAGGGTCGGTTTCCAAGTTAAACAGCTGCCATTCCCCGGGTCCAAAAGGAGGAGGGAGGCGCAGGATTTTCCATTTTCCCTGGACATAGGCCTTTCTTTCAAATAGCTCCCATCCCATTCCTTCCTCGGAGGAATGGATCTCCTGGGCCGCTCCGGACAACACCGGAAGCATGGATTTTCCGATCGGTTGTCTTACAGCCTTTCCATTAAAATCCTGAGGGTAGCTGGCCTCAGCAAGTTCCAAAAAAGTAGGCATCAGGTCCGTGACGTGAAAGAAACTCCTGTTCCACTTGCCGGCATCTGACTTTGCATTTGGCATTTTGACAATAAGAGGGGCCCGAATTCCACCTTCGGAAGCAAAACTTTTGAATAGACGGAATGGAGATGAGGAAGCCTGAGCCCAACCTGGTCCCATTTCGATGAAGGAATTAGGCAAGCCTCTGTTTTCAATTGAATTGTCAAATCCTCCTAGATAGACTCCATCATCATTGCCCGGATAGGTTGTCGCCATTACCCCATTGGCCCCATTGTCCGAAAGGAATACGATAAGCGTGTTGTCATACATTCCCTCTTTTTTGAGGTAATCAAAGATTCGTCCGATACTCATGTCAAGGTATTCGACCATGGCTGCATACACTTCCATGTCTCTTGCCAATTCGGCCTGTTGTTCTGGTTTCAAAGAAGACCAGGCGGGAATCCCGCTTGGAGCAAAAGCATTGACCTCCTTGGGAATAATGCCCAGTGCTTTCAGATTTTCCAATCGATCTATCCGCAGAGAATCCCATCCCGAATCGAATTTTCCACGGTACTTGTCAATGTATTCTTTCGGAGCGTGGAGTGGGTCATGCGGGGCAGTGTAGGATGCATACATGAAGAAGGGTTTCCCGTCACTTTTATGCTTATCTATGTAGTGAATCAGGGTGTCCGTATAGTTTTTGGTGGAATAGAAATCTGCCGGCAGAGTTTCGATTTTTTTCCCGTTGACACGGTAATCCATCACCTGAGGAGGGGAAAGGGGTTTTTGATCTGCATAATGACTTCCTCCTCCCTGTAGCAGGGTGAAAGATTCCTCAAAACCTCTGGCAGAAGGGACTTGATCGTCCTCGTCTCCAAGATGCCACTTGCCGGCCATATAGGTATGGTAGCCACTTTCCCGAAGAATCTCAGGAAGCGTTACTACCTGATTGTTGAGATGACCTGTATAGCCGGGCATGCCTTCCAAGGCAGGGTAGCGAACCTCACTCATGACTCCAATTCCCGTCACGTGGTTGTCATTGCCAGTTAACAAAGCCGACCGGGAGGGAGAACAAGTAGGCAAGACGTAAAAATTGGAGAAGAGCAGGCCTTCTTGACCCAGCTGCTGCAATACCGGGGTGTGGATGTTTCCTCCAAATGGAGCAATATCGCTGAATCCCAAATCATCGGCGACCAAAATCAGGATATTGGGGCGGGTTGGAGCCGGAACTTCCGGAGCAGGCTTGCTGCATGCAGCTGCCAAAAGTGAACTGAATAGGATTAATTTCTTCATCAAGTGGTTAGATCTATGCTGAATACAGGGAGATGAGGTACAAGCTAGCTGATTGGAAAAGGATTTCTACTAAATTTCTCATAAAAAATATTTTCCTCCAAAGGGCTTATTGTGAATGCTTCGTAAAGAATGAATATATCTATGGAACAAGGCTTATTGAACTCGGATGGTGTAGTCCTGATTGTTCGCCTCAATGGTCATCTTTTGGGCTGGTAAGTTCAGGCTTGTAGACTCCAAATGACTGGTTCCGTTGCTGAAGTAACTGTAGTTCAGCTTTCCTTCCACACGATCAATTCCCAATAGGCTACTGAATTCTTTGTAGGTAAATAGCAGAGTTTTGGGGTCAATCCTTAGCATCAGTCGGTCTCCAGGCATTCGGACATCGGTGGCGACCGCTTCTAGGAAGCCTTCTTTTTCGGTGACTGTTGCCTTTTCAAAAAAATCCAAAAGTTCCCCTTTGGTCATCATGGCATAGTCCATGGACAGGGCAAGGGCTTTTTGGATGTAGTCCATTTTGCCTTCGGCGATATTAGCCTGGGCTTTCCCTCTCATTCCAGGCTTTTTCTCTACGGTGGTTTTTGCCTCGATTACTTTGGTGACCAGCTTGCCCTGTGGATCAAAGCTAAACTCCGTGATTGTGGTCAGTTTCAGCTGGCTTTCGATGAAGACATCCGATCTTCTCTTCCAGATGTACTCTTTGAGTTGGTTCCTGTTTTCTTCTTCAGCTCGGGAGATATCCAAAGAAAGGGATTCCTTATCGATTTGAGCTTGGGTGTAACTTAAACTGAGGAGAAATAGGATGAATAGGAGAGTAGTTTTTTTCATAGAAAATAGTAAAACCGATAGGTCAATACCTAACACTTATTTTATGCAGGTGGGCAAAACTATTATTTTGTAGATTTAGCCACCAGTCTATCCAGTTAATTAACCGTTGCATGAGTTTGTCTACTTCTCTTTCCAATTCAGATATTTTGGACCAGCTAAAAAGGATTTTAGACTACCCGGCATTTAAAAATTCACAGATTCTTTCCGGATTTTTGAGGTTTGTAGTCGAAGAGACTCTGTCCGGAAGGGCAAAAGGACTCAAGGAATACACTATTGGAGTTGAGGTGTTGGGGAAAAGAGCAGGCTATGACCCGCAGGGGGACGCTTCAGTCCGCATTCACGCAGGGAGATTGAGAAAGAGTTTGGAAGAATACTATTTGGGCACGGGGATGGAAGAATCGGTTTTGATTTCCATTCCCAAAGGCACTTATGTTCCGGTGTTTTCCCGTAAAGAATCCCAGAAATCGCTTTCCTCGGAGTCTTCGAATGCCATCTACAGGCCCACCTTGGCGGTGCTACCCTTTCAGGATATTGCGGATGAAAGCTTGAAGGGGTTTGCAGATGGACTCTGCGATCAGATTTGCAGCGATTTGGGCATGTTTAGCGAACTGTCCGTTATTTCCTATTTCTCTTCCCGGAGAATGTCTTCTCAGGAAATGGACTTGAAAAATGCAGGAAAGCTACTGGACGCTACCTTTTTGCTCACCGGAAGTGTACAATCCAAGTTGGAAAGGGTTCGCATCCGGGTGCAACTCATAGAAAGTGCTACCCAAAAGCTGATTTGGTCAGGTAGCTACGAACGGGAAAGGTCAGAGTTGGGAGGATTTGCCATTCAGGATGACATAGTCCACCATGTGGTCAACCAAATCGGGGGCACACATGGGATCATTTTCAGAGAGGGGGCCAAAGCCAATCCGATCCGGCATTCGGTCGATATCAAAGTTTACGATGCTGTCTATTGGTACTATTACCTCCTCAATGACGTCAATGAGCCGACTTTTCAAAAAGGACTGGAAATCATGAAAAGCACGGTTGGTTTTGACCCCAACTATGCCATGGGATGGGCGATTTTGGGAGAAACGTATGTGGCGGGGTATTTCTACGGCTTTGATACCGGGTTGGCAGACCCTTTACAAGAAGCCATCCGATGCGGACAAAAGGCGCTGAATCTGGATCATTTCACCCAGCATGGATATCAGACTTTGGGCTTGGCTTATCTTTTTCAGCACAAAAAGAAAGAATGTCTCCAAATCGTCAGTCAATGGGAAAAGCTAAGCCACCAAGCCAATGGGATTGCCGGTGGATTGGGCTTTTGCCTGATTGCTGCCGGGGAATTTGAAAGAGGGTATGAGCTCCTCTGCGAGTCCATTCAGACCAATCCTTACTACCCCTGGTGGTTCAATGCCGGCCTGAGTTTTTATCATTT
>JAJLJS010000229.1:0-5809 GCA_033844545.1 Cyclobacteriaceae bacterium
TGTACGTTTTCGAAGATTTGTCGATTTCTACTTCGGCCAAGACCGCAAAATAGGAGGTGGAATTTTTGTATCGGGAATAAGCAATTCCGAATCCATTGTTCCCTGTTTTCTGACGTGAGTTCCAGGCAGTTTTTTCCGCTAAGGTTTCTAAGACGGCTTTGGCTCTGGGATCTTCCAGATTCTTTATTCTAAAATCGATCGGATCCTTTCCTGCTTTATGAATCAATTCATCCAAAAAGGATTCCATCGCAAAGGTATTTCCATACGCTCCCAAGCCTCGGAGGGAGGAGGTCCTGAGTGGGCCGGCATAATTATAAAGCTGAAGTTGTTTGGCAGGTATCGTATACTCTGGAATACCATTTCTATAGGATCCTCCCGAAAAACCGCCTTTTCGGAATTCAACCGCTGGTTCTAGATGGCGGGCTGAGATAAAGCTTCCCGCTCGGCCATTGGGTCTTGTGCTATGGGAGTCCGACCAAATTTTAGTGTCCCAGGCCACTAATTCTCCACTGGTGTTTAGGGCAGCAGAAATCTGAAAAGCCATCGCAGTGCCATAAGGCTCCCATTTGTGTTCATCCTCACGCATCCATTGCAGACGGATGGGCTTGCCTGGGAGTTGTTTGGCAATGAGCGCTGCTTCTCCGGAAACGTCATCCGCTCCGTTGTGTCCATAGCATCCCGATCCCGGAACTCCTATGCATCTGATTTGCGTTTCTTCCAATGAAAACAGCTCTGCCAGAGTGGCCCGAACCGGATACACTCCCTGGGTAGCCGTCCAAACCGTAAGACCCTTTTCCTCCCAAACTGCTATGGAACAGGAGGGACCCATAGAGGCATGCATCTGGTAAGGGCGGAAATATTCTGCCTCGTGGCGGATTGCCGCATTTTTGTGCACTTCGGCGATTCCCGGTGACATTTGAATTTCTTCCGGATTCCCGGAAGTATTTTTGATCGAGTCATGCAATTGATCCGGGAGCTTGTCAATGGATGATTTTTTCCAAACGGCCAAAGATTTCATTTTTTGCCAAGCCTTCACCGCCTGATATTCTCTCTCGGCAACCACTGCGACAAAGCTTCCATTTTGGATGACTTTTACTACGCCCGGGATAGCTTCAACTTGGGAAAAATCCAATGATTCTAGTCTTGCGGAATAGGACGGGGGATGAAGCACTCTTGCGTGGAGCATTCCGGGCATTCGCAAGTCATGGATAAAGTGAGCCTCACCCTTGGCCATGCGCTCAATATCGTCACGAAGGAGTGGTCTTCCCACGTATTGGTAGTCCTGTGGCTTTTTGGGAACAGCTTCACCGGTAACGTTTCCTTCGATGAATTTCCCCTCCAAGAGTTTCCAGTAGCTGATTTCATCTCCGTTTGGGGATGTGATGATGCCATTTTTTACCGAGAGCGAGCTAGGGCTAGTATTCCATTTTTCTCCAGCCATTTTCAATAAATACATTCTTGCCTCGGCAGCAGCATTTCGGATGGCTTTTCCACTACCTTCGACAGAATTGCTGCCTGCTGTGTAGCCTTCGTTGGGAGTCTGTCCCGTGTCGGAATTGATGATGCGGCAACGATCCGGGGAAATATCCAATTCTTCGGCGGCAATCTGGATCAAGGCGATTTTGATCCCCTGTCCCAATTCTTGTTTTCCTGAGAGAACTGTCAAATAACCCTCCGCATCCAATCGGATCCAAGAATCAATGAGTTTTGGGTCAATATGGGGACGAACCGGGATTCCAGGATAATCGAGGATTTCGTTTTCCGCACCTTTGCTTTGGCAATAGGCGAGAGGCAAAAGGTTGAAGCCAATCATCAAATGGCCGGTCGTTCTCAGAAAAGACCTGCGACTGCTATCGGTTAGGTGTTGGTCTATCATGGCTTTGAGTTCAGCTTTTGGGATGCAAGCTTCACGGCTTGGATAAACCGGGCATGTGTCCCACACCGACAAATCACCGGATTGAGAGCTTCTTTGATTTCAAGGGTTGTGGGTTTGGGATTGGATTCCAAAAGGGCCACCGCAGAAATAATCATTCCATTCAGGCAATAGCCACACTGGGCAGCTTGGGTTTCGATAAATGCCTTTTGTACGGGGTGGAGTCTGCCATTTTTGGCTAGTCCTTCCAGTGTAGTAATTTCGACGCCTTCAAAACTAGCACAAGGCCTCAAGCAGGTAAAAGTCGCCTCAGCATCTGCCAAGACCATACACGCACCGCACTGGTGGAGACCGCATCCATATTTTGCGCCATTGAGGGCAAACTCCTCTCTGAGAATGTAAAGTAAGGGTTCTTCGGGTTCCACCGTGATGTCCCGGCTTTGACCATTTACCTTCAAGGATATATTTTCAGGCATGATTTTCAAGGGTTTGGAAATCAAACTAAGGAATGTCAGCCTGAAATGCAATCTTGATTACACGAGGGAAAAGCTTTTGGTTATTGCCATAAAAAAATCTACGCAGGAGAAAATAAAAAAAGCACCCTTTTCAGGATGCTTTTTTTGTGGAGGTCGCGAGCGGATTCGAACCGCTGTACAAGGTTTTGCAGACCTCTGCCTAGCCACTCGGCCACGCGACCATGATTTTCGGAATGCAAATGTAGGATTATTCTCTGCCTCTCCAAACATAGCTTTCATAAAATTCCCCGGAATCCTGTAAAAAATTATAGGTTCAAACCAAGGCTATAAGCTTATTTTTTCTTGGAATTACTGATTATCAAGGAGGTAGGAAATTGCGGGAAAATATCCATTATTTATAAAGATTCTAAATTGAATTTAAATCAAAAATATCTTCCTAATAAATTGAAAATCAGTAATCTAAAACATCCCTCTGAAGGAAAAAGGTGAAATTTTAGGCTCGAACCGTATATTTGAAAAATTGGGTTCGGGTAGTACCTTTGCAGGGGTTAAAAGAGAACCGTTAAAACTATTTAATTAGCTAAAATATGTTATCCAAACGCTCGTTAGTAGGGATTCGATTGAATTTCCAGACACTGGCAGTGCTGTTTTTCATGCTGATTGGAGTTTCGGCGTATGCTGTGGATCCGGCTGTGGCAAACAGTGATGAGGCAATCTCCGCAGGTAAAACCGTCTTCAATGCCAATTGTAAGCAGTGTCATAAACTGGATCAGAAAAGCGTAGGTCCTGCTCTTAGAGGCATCACCGACCGCAGGCCAGTAGATTGGGCAAAAAGCTTTATCAAGAATTCTCAGGCGGTAATTGCCTCAGGTGATGCTTATGCCACGGCTTTGTACAAAGAGTACAACAATACCGTCATGCCATCTCATGATTTTTTGAGTGAAGATGATTTGAACAATTTGTTGGCGTATATCGAGTACGGAGACAAAGTGGATCCGAATGCTGTTGTAGCCGGTGCCGAAGGCGCTGCAGCCGGAGCTGCTGGAGGAGGAATTCCTACAGAATATCTCAGCATTATCTTGGGCGTTTTGATTTTGGTTCTTTTGTTGATTTTGGTGGTATTGGGATTGATCATCTCTGTTCTGACCAAATACCTGAACAAACAGCCGCTTTCAGAAGAAGATAAGGAATTTGTCAGTCAAAAGACTGATTTTGGAAAGGTTCTCAAATCCGATGCATTTATCATCATCGTGACCGCCTTGGTGGTGGCTTTGGTGGCCAAAACTGCCATTGACGGACTTTATTCTGTTGGCGTGCAGCAGGGATATGCTCCTGCTCAGCCAATTGCCTTCTCTCACGCACTTCATGCAGGTCAATACGAGATCGCTTGTCAGTATTGCCATACCGGTGTCGAAATAGGTAAATCTGCCAACATCCCTTCTCCAAATATTTGTATGAACTGCCACATGCACATTCAGAATGTGGGAGGAAAAGAAGGGATTTCTCCGGAAATCCAGAAAATCTACAATGCAGTAGAAAATAATCAGCCTATTGAATGGGTGAGAGTTCACAATTTGCCTGACTTGGCTTATTTCAATCACTCCCAGCACGTAGCAGTGGGTGGGATTGAATGTCAGACTTGTCATGGTCCAATCCAGGAAATGGAAGTGGTCGCACAGCATAGTTCTTTGACTATGGGCTGGTGTATTGATTGCCATAGACAGACTGAAATTGCTGCAGAAGGCAATGCGTATTATGACAAGTTGGTTCAACTTCACTCTGACTCCAAAGATGCCTTGAAAGTAAAAGACATCGGTGGCTTGGAGTGCGCCAAGTGTCACTATTAATTCCTTATCCTTTTTGCTAATTCATTCCTAGAAATAAAAATGAAGGAAAATAAAAAAACCTACTGGAAAGGGCTCGAGCAACTCAGCAACGATCCGGAGTTTGTAAAGCATGCCGACAGGGAGTTCCCAGAGCTTCCGACCACCTTGAATGAGGAGGGCAGCGCTTCTAGAAGAGATTTTCTGAAACTGATGGGATTCAGCTTGGCTGCTGCTTCTTTGGCAGCCTGTGAGACTCCGATCAGAAAGGCTATTCCTTACGTGAATAAGCCGGTGGATATAAATCCTTCTATCCCTAATTATTATGCATCTACCTTTGCTTCCGGCGGAGATTATGCATCTGTAGTAGTTAAAACCAGAGAAGGTCGTCCGATCAAAATTGACGGTAACGAGCTTTCTCCTATTAATAAAGGAAAAGTCAACGCTATCGTGGAGGCCTCCGTGCTTTCTTTGTACGATAAGCAGCGATTGACCGGACCGATGGTGGGTGGAGCGAAATCTGACTGGAAAACAGTCGATGAGCAGGTCAAATCCAAATTGGCTTCTGCCGGTTCTGTCAAGGTTGTTGCCAACACCATCCTTTCTCCTTCTACTGAAAAAGCTATCCAGGAAATGGGTGCAGCTTTTGGCGGGGTAGAGGTGATCACCTATGATCCGATTTCGAATTACGGAATTACCAAAGCCAATGAGACGTATTACGGTCAGGCGGTAATTCCTACCTATCATTTCGATAAAGCCAAGACTATCGTTTCTTTCGGTGCTGACTTCTTAGGTACTTGGATTTCTCCTATTGAATTTGCCGGAGCTTATGCCAAAACCCGAAAAATCACCAAGGAAAAGCCTGAAATGTCCCGTCATTACCAGTTTGAGTCTAACCTCTCCATGACTGGTGCCAATGCGGACTACAGAACTCCAATCAAAGCTTCTCAAAGTGGTTTGGCAGTTTTGGCACTATATAATGCTATTGCCTCTAAAGCAGGTGCTGCTACAGTTTCCGCTCCAAAAGTGGAATTTACTCACTTGACTCAGGCGGCTAACGATCTTTGGGCAGCAAAAGGTGCTGCTTTGGTGGTATCCGGTTCCAATGATCCGAATGTTCAAGTGGTAATCAATGCCATCAACGAATTGTTGGGAAGCAATGGTACCACTATCGATTACACAAGTCCAGTATTCTTCAGAAAAGGGGACGATGCCAAAATGAACCAATTCATTGGGGATTTGAAAGCTGGTAGAGTAGGAGGAGTGATTTTCTACAACTGTAATCCAGTATACGATCACGCGAGAGGCGCCGAAGTTGCTGAGGGAATTGCGAAAGCAAAAGTTAGCATTGCCACCAACGGAACTTTGGACGAAACTGCATCTTTGGTGCAAATAGTGGCTCCAGATCATCATTTCTTGGAGTCTTGGAATGATTTCCAGCCGAAATTGGGTCATTACTCTTTGTCCCAACCAACCATTTCTTCACTTTTTGATACCCGTCAAGCTCAGGATTCTTTCTTGACTTGGGGTGGTTCAACTTCAAATTATTATGACTTCCTTCAGGCAAATTGGAATTCTACGCTATATCCTGTTGCTGGTGAAGGAGCATCTTTCCAAGAGTTCTGGGATAAAGCACT
>JAJLJS010000230.1:0-7688 GCA_033844545.1 Cyclobacteriaceae bacterium
GTCAAGGATCCGCCGTTTTCCACGTTACGGGCTGCTCCAAAGAATCGCTTAGGCTTATGGAGCGCATTGGCGTCTACACCCCCGGAAAGGATTTTTCCGGAGCTTGGAACTACCGTGTTGTGGGCTCTGGCCAGGCGGGTAATGGAATCCAGCAAAATCACCACATCGTGACCTACTTCGACCATTCTTTTTGCTTTTTCCAAAACAATGTTGGCCACTTTCACATGTCTGTCAGCCTGTTCGTCAAAGGTGGAGGAGATTACCTCGGCTCTTACTGACCTGGCCATATCCGTCACTTCCTCTGGTCTTTCATCGATCAAAAGGATCATCAAATGAACTTCCGGGTGGTTTTGGGTGATGGCATTGGCAATTTGCTGCAAAAGAACTGTCTTACCGGTTTTCGGCTGGGCTACGATCATGCCTCTTTGGCCTTTTCCGATAGGAGCAAAGAGATCCAAAATTCGCGTAGAATACCCGTCGGCTTTGGTAGAAAGATTCAATCTTTCCTCAGGGAAAAGAGGAGTCAAATATTCAAAGGGTACCCGATCTCGGATTTCGTCTGTGGTTTTTCCGTTGACGGTTCCGATTTTAAGGAGGGCAAAATATTTCTCGCCTTCTTTTGGTGGTCGGATGGATCCTTTGATATGATCTCCGGTCTTAAGTCCAAAAAGTTTGATTTGGCTTGGAGAGACATAGATGTCATCCGGAGATGCCAAATAATTGTAGTCCAAAGATCTTAGGAAGCCATAGCCTTCCTGCATGATCTCCAATACGCCTTCGTTTTCGATGACTCCGTCAAATTCTCTCGGAGAAACAAAAGGTTTCTTTCTTCCGGCATTGGAAACGGTCTCTGCTGCAGGAGCCAAGACTTCGTCTTGTGACTTGAAGTTTTTCCTTTTCGGAAGATCTACTTCCTGTTCTTGTTTTTGCGATGGTTTGGCCTCTTCCTCAGACTTTGCTTCGGCCGAAGTTTGCTCGGAGACATTGCTGTCCACGTTTACTTCCTCGAAAACTCTTCGTCTTGGGCGGAATGTTTTTTGTTCTTCGGAAGTGTTTTCTGCTTCAGCTTTTGGAGCTGGAGCAGCTTCTTTTTTCTCCTGTTGTGGAGCTCTTTCCGGTTTGGCAGGTCTCGCAGGACGTTCAGTTTTCTCTTGTTTTTCCGGGCGTTCTGCCTTTGGAGTTTCTTTTTTCTCCTCAGGTTCAGCTGCTTCCTTTGGAAGTTCCGTCACGTTTTGTCTTTTGAATTTAGGCTTGTATTCAGCCTGATCATCTTGAGGTGCGGACTTTGGGGAAGGTGATTCGGAAGGTTTTTCGACTTCGGGGACCTGGGTTTCTGCCAGGGAAGGCTTTTTCTTGGGAAGGGCTTGCTCGGGGGTGATGGCCTGTTGGTCCAGAATTGCGTAGACGAGTTCGTCTTTCTTGAGGGATTTGAAGTTTTTTACTCCCAGCTCCTCAGCAATTTCCTTCAGTTCAGATAAAAGCCTGATTCTGAGTTCTTCTATGTTGTACATAAAAAGGGTATGAAATAAATAAAATCTAGATAGATGCGGTATTTGAGATCGTGGATGGTTTTCTGAGCAAAAAAGGTCTGCAGGAAATACTCAAGTCAAAGTGGGCTGACTTGCTCATTCACGGTGATGGTACAAGTATACTCCTTGATCAGGGATAAAGCAAATTTTTTGGTTCTGATGCCTGATTTTTCTTTGTTTTCTTCAGTAAATCAGCTGCCTAAGCACATTTAGTGATTTAAGCGGACTGGAATTGTCCAGGTGCTCACTGAAAAAATCCAACAGAAAATCAAGTAATTTTCTTCTTAGGCTTCCGTTGATTTTGGCCTGGCTGAAATACCCCTCTTCCAAGAGTTGGGTAAGGTAGCCTTCCAATTCTTTACATTCCGGATTGGAAAATGGTTGATTTTTGGACTCGGTGAGGAAAAGGGAAGCCTCCTCCGGTCCAAAACCCAAAAACTTGGCTTTTTCAAGCAGGAATACAATTGGGAAAAGGGAGAGTTGGACTTCTTTTTGGTCCAATACCGCTACACTTTCTTCCAAAAAGTCAAAAAGGAATTCATTTTGATAATTTTCATACAGACTTCTCCCAATCACCTCTGTCATAAAAAGTGCTATGGCTGTACGTTGGAAGTCAAAAGGAATCCGCTGGAAGGGGAGTTTTATTTTGGATTCGGAAATTCGCTGCAGACCGGAGTTTTCTTTGTCATAAACCACCAAATCCACCAAGGTCAGGGGTTGGTAAAGTGCCATTTTACTTCCCTTTCCCTGGGACCTCACTCCGTTTACCAGATAGGATTTCAGCCCGAGCTCCCGGGTGAAGATCTTCACGATGATGCTGGTTTCCTTGTATTTTAAGCTACTCAGCACAATCCCACAGGTCTTTTTGATCATGGGGTGTTTTACCTTTTATCTTCCAAAAAACACTTCCGGCATCGTGCTTCGTAAGCTTCTTTTTCCCCCAGCATCACCTTGTCTTTGCTGGCAGTAAGCCTCAGAGAAAAAGCGGCCAAATCCCCGCATTTCATGCAGATCGCGTGGACCTTGGTCACGTATTCTGCAATGGCCATCAGCTGGGGCATGGGTTCAAAGGGTTTTCCTTCAAAATCCATGTCCAATCCAGCGAGAATTACTCGTTTGCCATGGTTGGCCAGTTTCTGGACTACCTCGGCTAAGTCCAGATCAAAAAACTGTGCCTCGTCTATACCGACTACGTCACAGTCTCCTGCCAGCAGGAGAATGTCTCCTGCAAAATTTACCGGCGTGGATCGGATGGAATTTTCGTTATGGGAGACCACATTCTCCTCATGGTAGCGTTTGTCTAGGGAAGGCTTGAAAATCTCTACGTTTAGCCGGGCAATTCTCGCACGGGTAAGTCGTCGGATAAGCTCTTCTGTTTTTCCGGAAAACATGGAGCCACAGATGACTTCGATCTGTCCTTTCCGTTCCTGAGACTTGGTTTTATGGGGTGAGGGTTCTACAAACATGGGCTATTCCGTGTACTGAAGGTGAGGAAATTTATTGATTTCGGCTACCCGGATGACGATCTCTCCCTCCACTATCCGGGTTTGGCAACTGAGTCTTTCCCGAGGTCCTAGTCGACCTTGATTTCGGTAAAAGAGCTCTTGGTCGGTGATTTCGCTGAGTTTTGCAGAATTTTCTACCAGGATCATTTTGCAGCTGGTGCATCGTCCTTTTTTCCCGCAGGCATGCATCCAGTCGATGCCATTTTCATGAATTAATTCAATAACTTTACGATCCGTGTCAGCCGAATCAATGCTGAAATTTCCAAGGTTTTGTATGATTATTCGGGGCATTTGTACGTTTGATTTTGAAAACAAGACCCACTCATGACAGTTCAAATTAACAGCAATTATTTAGAAAATTACTCCAAAGAATACGCTCAGACCGTCTGTGATCGGTTTTTTTCTTCCAGGCAATTCATTACCGGGCAGGATATCATCCAGTTGACCAACAGTACACAGGTCAATTTTTTCATCATCAAGCGCCTGTTTGAACAATGGCAGGAAGAATTGGCGAAGCTGAAAAGCAATCCTTTTTTCGATTATCGGGATATCGCAGTCCATGAGGCTTTGACCCAATTTATGAACGTGCTGTCCCGAAGGATAAAAGTAGAAAAGTCACATTTTGAACCATTGGTAAATACAGCTGTCGCTCAGGCTATTCGGGTGGCGTGTTTTCCGGTGGAGTTTTATCAGGAAGAAATTAAAAAAGCTCCCGCGGGAAAGATCAACGAATTCCTGAAGGAGAACAAAAAATATTACAAATGGAATGAAAAAGTTGTCACCTTTCTGATTGACAAAGCAGGTTTTGGTCTGGATCGGGAAGCCTACCTGAAAGCCATCGCAGCGAACTATCAGGTCATCCAAGACAGCTTGGAATCCAAAAACCTACTTTTGGCTACCTTAGGTGAAATCAAACCTTTTGATTTGGATCAATTTATCGGAGCAGAGGAATCTCCCTCTCCTCAAACAGATGGATGGAATGAAAACTCCGAAGCAAACTCTTCCTTCTTCGAATCTATGGGGGAGGAAAAAGAAAAGACTCAGCCGGTCGAGGAACCAGTGGTCGCAGTAAAAGTGGAAGAGCCAGTGAATAGGCAGGCCGTTGCCACCACTCCCTCCGGAAATGGAGGGGTGCTGGAAGCCGCCAATTTGAAAGCCCATTTTTCTGCGGAATCCTACCGAGGAATGAAGGGAATCATGGGAGAACTTTCTGAAAGTCTGGCTTTGAATCAGCGCTTTATGTTTACGAAGGAGCTTTTTGACGGAAATGCTGACCTGTTGAAGCATGCCTTGAAAACAATCGATGAAGAGCGCTCCTTTGAATCGGCCGTCGAGTTGATCAATACCCGCTATGTACAGGAGTTGGATTGGGATACCCGTTCCGAGGCTGTTCGGGAATTTTTGCTGTTGGTGTATCGCAAATTTGCAGATTAAATCATCTGGCTAGGAGGACCCAATTGTCCTCCTTTTTTAATTCAGCCTTCCCAATTGGGCAGCTCTTGAAGAATCTAATTTGATAAAGATGAAGAGCAAAATGGTGAAGGACCAGAGGGAAGATCCCCCATAACTAAAGAACGGCAAGGGGATCCCCACGACCGGAAAAAGCCCAATCGTCATGGCGATATTGATCATAAAGTGAAAGAGCAAAATGGAAATGACGCAATACCCGTAGATTCTTGAAAATCTGGTTTTTTGCCTTTCTGCCATCATCACCAAGCGATATAAAAGCCCGGTAAACAAGCAGATCACCACAAAGCTGCCTAACCATCCAAATTCCTCTCCCAAAGTACAGAAAATAAAATCGGTGTGCTGCTCAGGCACAAAGTCGAATTTGGTTTGGGTGCCTTCCAAATATCCCTTGCCCAAAAGCCCTCCAGAGCCGATTGCGATTTTGGACTGGGTCACATTCCATCCCACTCCCAGGGGATCAATATTGGGGTTAAAGAGTACCATGATCCGGTTTTGCTGGTGGGCAGGAAGCTTGGATACCACGTAATCCAGAGAATAAATGTAGGCGATCATTCCCAATCCGACCAGAGAAAACACAAGGGTTCTTTGCCAGCTAGTCCTTCCGATAGAGGATAAAATGCCTACCACTACGACTATGGCTCCTACCAGATACAGGTTGTTTTCTATCCCTAAACCCAGCAGCGTAATTGCCACCAGGCCAAAACCCAGCACAAAATACCATTGTGGCAAACCTTCCCGATAAAACATCAACAGGATCGAAAAGTAAACCATCGCAGTTCCTGTATCAGGCTGTAATAGAATTAGCGCCACGGGAAGTAAAAGGATGGAAAATGCGATAAACTGGTAATTCTTTTTGGTCAAATCAAAGGAAGGTCTCTCCATGACCTTGGCCAAGGCCAGGGCAGTGGTGAGCTTGGCAAACTCACCGGGCTGAATTCTAAAGGAGCCAAAGCCAACCGAAAGAACCTGACCATTGACCTCTTTTCCTAAGAAAGGAGTGACCACCAAAATCAAGATGAAAAGGATGTAAATAGGCAAGGAAAGATTTTCGAAAAAGCGGTAATCCGCCACCATGATCAAGGTAATCAAAGCGACTGAGATCCCTATTCTAACCAGCTGTTGACCAGAATTGATGGATAGGTCCCATATTGCCTTGGGAAATTGGCTATCGAAAACCGCAGCATAAATATTTAACCATCCGATCAATACCAATGCAAAATAAATGGAGACTGCAATCCAGTCCACCCGGTTGATTTGTATGTCAGTATCCCCTCGCATTAGTAAATAAATTTTCCAGCCTTGACATATTCTTCCAACTCAGGCCGGGTAATGTTGCCTCGCAGATATTTTTCGATCATCAAGGATGCCGTACTCGCTGCTGCCCGGCCTCCCCAGCCTGCATTTTCCACGTAGACCGCAATGGCAATTTTGGGATCGTCTTTGGGTGCAAAAGCAAAAAATACCGAATGATCCTCCCCATGAGGGTTTTGGGCCGTTCCGGTTTTTCCGGCTATGACAATGTCCTTGATCACCGCTCTGGCAGCTGTTCCATAGATTGCTTCAGCCATGGCATCCTGAATCAAATCGAAGTGCTGTTCGTCAATGCCTACCGTATGTTTGATTTGATATTTCCCTGGGACAAGCGTTTCATCACCATCAATGGCTTTGATCAAATGAGGAGTGTAGTAATATCCTTTGTTGGCGAAAATACAGACCATGTTGGCCATTTGGAGGGGAGTAACCAAAAGCTCGCCTTGTCCGATGGAAAGAGAATAAATCGTGGAATATTTCCACCTTCCTTCCCCATAAACCCGGTCGTATAGCCTGCTGGAAGGGATAGAACCTCCTTTTTCATTCGTCATATCCACACCAAGAGGGGAACCCAAACCAAATTTAAGCACCTTGTCTCTCCATGCATTCAATCCAATTTCTGTATCCTTGAACGTATTGGTAGATATATCCTGATTGATGATCATCCGGAAAGCCTGATGGTAGTAAGGATTGCAAGAATTACGGATGGCACCGAAGAGGTTTACCGGACTAGGGTGATTGTGGCAGGCCACCAAGGATCGGTTGCAGGCAAAGGTCGTATTTGGAGTAAGGATACCTTCCTGAAGGCCGATTAGGCTTTGGACGATTTTAAAGATTGATCCGGGTGGATAGGTGGCCATGATGGGACGATTGAAAAGTGGCTTTTCAATATCCCGATTGAGGCGAAGATAATTTCGGCTGAATTCCGCACCGGTAAGTTCATTGGGGTCATAATAGGGAGCCGAAATCATGGCCAGTATTTCCCCGGTTTTGGGTTCTATGGCCACGACAGATCCTTTTTTCCCGGCCATGAGCATTTCCCCATACATTTGAAGCTCCATGTCCAGGGTGGAAGTGATGTTTTTCCCTGCCACCGAGGCGGTATCATATTCTCCATCTTTAAATGGCCCCTTGTCTACTCCACGGACATTGACCATTTTGTATTTGGCTCCTTTTTTTCCTCTCAGTTCATTTTCATAGAACTTTTCCATGCCGCTTAAGCCGACATAGTCACCTTGGGAATAATACTTGGTGGTATCCCGTTCTAGCTGAGGACCGCTGATTTCTCCGATATAACCCAAGGCATGAGCTGCCGTGGAGTTTGGATAAGAGCGAACAGATCGGGTCATGATAAATAGGCCCGGATAGTCAATCAGGAAATCCTGAATCCTGGCAAATTCTTTGGTGGAAATCTGTTTGACTAAGGGAGAAGGTTTTACGGAGGAATACTTTCTGGCAGCCGTGAGGGATTCCACCAAGTCCACTTTGGAAATTTTGAAAAGCTGGCAAAACTTGGCAGTATCCTGGATTTTCAACTCCTTCGGAACCACCATCAAATCAAAAATGGGGTTGTTGTAAACCAACAGTTTCCCGTCTCGGTCATAGATCAATCCTCGATAAGGATGGTCTACAATCCGTTGGATAGCATTCCGTTCAGCTTTTTTGGTAAAGCTGTCATCTAAAACTTGAATGGAAAATAGCTTGACTAGCAAAATCACGCTCACCAGGAAAATAAAGATGAGGATGATTACAGGTCTTTGTTCGTTCATCAGATACCCCTCCTACGTTTGAAGAACAGTAGTTGTACAAGTATAGCCAAAAGGCAGGTGAAAATCGAGGAAAAGAGGCTTTTATTCAGGATTGAAAAAAAGCT
>JAJLJS010000231.1:0-4297 GCA_033844545.1 Cyclobacteriaceae bacterium
GGATTCCAAGTTAATTCTCAGGAAATGATTTCCGGATTTTTCGCTGTGGTTTTGGTAGATAAAGGCGGGTTGGTCGATGTTGTTGACGATCAGATCCAAGTCCCCGTCATTGTCCAAATCTGCGTAGGTAGAGCCGTTGGAATAGCTTTCCTGATTCAATCCGAAAGCCTTCGCTTCGTTGGAAAACTGGAGACCTCCCTGATTTCTCCAGGCAAAATTGGCAATCTTCAGCTGGGGCAGCATGTCGATCTGCTTTTTGCGAAGTTCTTCCATGGGAGTTTTGGCGTCCACATCCTGACTGTATTGGATAAAGTCCAAGTCATTGGGTCTTTTGGTGATTCCATTGGTGACATGGATATCCATCAGTCCATCATTGTCAAAATCAAAGATCAAAGGAGACCAGCTCCAATCAGAGGCAAATACTTCAGAGAAAAGTGCGATCTCGGCAAAGCCTTTCCCATTTCGATTCAATTGGAGGTGGTTTCGGACATATTGGTCTCCGTAGCCAAAGCGTTCCTTGATCTGGTAGACTTCTGCCTTGTCTTCCCCCACGGATTTCATCCAGATTTCCGGGTTTTCCGGGAGCATGTCAGTGGTGAAAATTTCCGGGAATCCGTCTCCGTTCAGGTCTGCGGCATCATTTCCCATGGAATACCGGCTGGTACTGGAGATCATTTCCTGCAAGGCCTCCCGGAAAGTCCCGTCCTGATTGTTGAGGTAGAGGTAGTCGTTTTCGGTAAAGTCATTGGACACGTACAAATCCAGCCATCCATCTCCGTTGAAGTCCTCTGCAGCCACTCCCAGTCCAAAACCCAAAACGCTGGAATAAATCCCCGCGGATTCGGTCACATCCACAAAGCCTTTTTGGCCTTCGGAAAGGAGATTCTTGTACAATTTGTCCCCGCTGGGATCTGCTTGGGTTCTTTTTTCTGCTTGGGCAAAAACCTCAGGAGATTTGACGTTGTGATTGAGAAGGTAGAGATCCAAATCCCCATCCCGGTCGTAGTCAAAAAATAGGGCATGGGTGCTGAATCCTTTGAAATCCACACGGTATTCTTCGGCAGATTCTTTGAATTTGTTTTGGCCAAGGTTGAGGTAAAGCTTGTTGGATCCGGGAGTTTTTCCGATTTCGGCGACTTGACAGACATAGATGTCCAAAAGGCCGTCTCCATTCACATCGGCAAAGGTGACTCCCGTCGACCATTCCCCGGCACCTGAAATTCCGGCGGTCTCGGAAATATCCTCAAACTTTAGGTTCCCTTTGTTGAGGTAGAGTTTGTTCGGAACTTGGTTTCCAGTGAAGAAAAGGTCCACCAAACCGTCATTATTGATGTCTCCGGCCGCCACACCTCCTCCGTTGTAGAAATAGAGGTATTCCAGGATGTTGAGTTCGGAGCTAGAAGTCAGGGTGTTTTCAAAATGGACACCGGTTTCCTCTGGATTTAACAAGGTGAACAGGGTCGATTTTTTTTCTTCCTCCTTTTGGCAGGAAGAAAAAACCAAACCGATACCCAGAATCCAAAAAGCGAGTTTTTTCATGCTCAAAACCTCCAAATTTCCGCGGGAGCATTGTTTTTCACGACCAAAAGCCGCTTGCTGTCCAACGTAGAAAAGGCCCGGATATCTCCGCTCAGGTTCAATCCATGCACCCGATTGGGGTAAAACTCAAAGGTACCGTCTCCTTTACCCAGCAATATTTCTCCATAGCCTGCATCATATTTTCCAACTTCTGGCTTTGCACCACTTAGGTTGCCGCCGAGCAGTAAATCCAGGGTACCGTCTTTGTTGAAATCTTCCACGTGGATAGCATAAACCCAAGTTTTTTGCCCCATGGAGCCAAAAGGCTTCCATTCCAAGTTGCTGTTACCCAGATTGAGAAGAACCCCGGATTCCAGATTGTTGACTGAATTGGTCAGGGATTTTGCGACTACTTCCTGAGGAAAAATATCCGTCAGGCTTTGGTTGTTGTAGTCGGTGTATTTCATGTATTTCTTCTTGATGCCCGGAACCTGCTTTTCCAATTCATGCTTCAGGGTATAGGGGATTTCTGCATTTCCGGATTTTTTGGTCATGATTTGCTCGATAGCTCCGTTTTGATCAAAGTCATTGAGGAAAAGGGTGATCGGACTTTCCAGGCTCGCTCGGAATCTGGAATTCTTTCCGTGGTTTCCCAGAATAAAATCCGGCTTTCCATCCTTATTGAGGTCGGCGATTTCCAGGCTTTGGTACCAGCCTTTCAGGGAATTCAGCAGTTCATTTTCAACTTTTTCCAGTTTTCCGTTTCTATATTCCAAAATCGTAGGAGCCATCCAGTCCCCGACCAAGATCAGGTCGGATTTTCCGTCCCCGTTCCAATCACTGACTTTGGCATCGGTGACCATTCCGAGGCCTTTGAGAGCAGGTGCCAGTTCAGCAGATTTTTCAGTGAAATTCCCTTTTCCATCATTGATCCAAAGTTGGGAATCTGGATTGGCACCATAGGTAAATGGTACCAATCGTCCACCGACAAAGAGGTCAGGCGCTCCATCTTCATTGATGTCCAAGACTTCCACCACCGAGCTTGCGCCAAATACACCCTGAGTAGCGGTGCTAAATCCTTTGGAAAAGTTTCCTTGCCCATCGTTGAGGTAAAGCCGGTCTGCCAGATCAAAAGATCCAAACCCGGATTCATTTCCCCCGGATGTTACAAAAAGGTCCAAATCCCCATCTCCGTCAGCATCGAAGAAGACTGCGTCTGAGTCTTCCGAAAGCGCATCTTCTTCCAAGGCTGTTTGATTGCTGAGCGCAAATGTTCCGTTTGCTTTTCCCAGATAAATTTTTCCGGAAAAGGTTTTTGCCCCACCGAAAAACAGGTCCTCGATCCCGTCCCCGTTGATATCTGCTTTGGCAAATGCCGGGCCTTCGGTGGAAAGCATGTGGTAAGTCAGTCGATCCCGGTCAAAGTCCACAAATTCATTTTCCTGATGGACAAAGTCCAAAGATTTTTCAGTCTCCAAACTGAACATGGAGGTGCTGGAGATATTGTCAAAAAAGGAGGTTCCAGGCGGCAAGTCTCCAGCCTCATCCCAACTTAATTGGAGAGTTTGTCCGGAAGCCACCTCTTTTAATTCCGTGTATTTCCCATCCGGCCAAAGGATTTTGATCCAATCGAGCTTGGCCACTTTGCCCAATCCCAAGGTCAACTTTGGGTCCATGGAAGACTGGAATCCACGATTGGGGATTTGCTCCAGATAGAACGTCTGATCTCCTGATTTGGCCAGAATCTGGGTGCCGATAGCTCCGGTATTTTGCTCTTTTCCTTTGAGAGCAAACTGAATCCAGTGGTTTTCGGGTAGGAGGGTAGTGGACTGATTTTGAAAAATCTGCGCAAACTGGTTGACATTGTTTACCACCAGGTCCAAGTCTCCGTCATTATCCAAATCTCCATAGGCCGCACCATTGGAATGGATCGCCTTTCCCAAGCCCCATTCCTGGGCCATGTTTTGGAATTTCAGGTCTCCCAGATTTTTGTAGGCATAGTTGGGTACCGGATTTACGGGAATTGGATCAATCAAGGCATGGTAATCGACTCCATCTTGGGTGATGATTTTGATTTTGGTCTCCTCGTTGTCGATAAAGTTTAGGTAGTCCAAGTCAGTGATATCCTGGTAAATCCCATTGGCGACAAAAATGTCCCTCATCCCGTCATTGTCCATGTCAAACAACAAAGCTCCCCAGCTCCAGTCGGTAGCTTCTACTCCGGCCAGCCTTCCTACCTCGCTGAAGGTGCCATTGCCATTGTTGACATGGAGCATGTTTCTGGAAAACTGGTAGTGATATCCGTGTAGCTTGTTAAACTGGAATTTGTCCCAGTTTTCGAAGGTGGTTACCTGCTTGAGTCGGGTCGTCGGCTCAGGCAGCATGTCAGTCACAAAAATGTCCAGAAGTCCGTCACCATTCACATCTGCAATATCGGCGCCCATGGAAGCCGCACTGATGGAGCGCATTTGGGATTCCAAAGCTTCGGTAAATGTCCCATCCTGATTGTTCAGGTAGAGATAGTCTTTTTCAAAAAAGTCATTGGATATAAAGATGTCAGGCCAGGTATCCTGATTGACATCGCCAATCGTAATTCCCAAGCCAAAACCGATGATGGAACCATAAATCCCTGCTTCCTCACTTACGTCAATAAATTTCCCTCCATCGTTTCTGAACAGCTTGTCTCCCCCTACCGGGTCTCTTTTGGGCCTTTCATTTTGCATCTTGTTGAAAGAGCCAATCGCCTGGTAGGAATTGTTTAAGAGATACACATCCAAAT
>JAJLJS010000232.1:0-3217 GCA_033844545.1 Cyclobacteriaceae bacterium
ATCAATGAAATCCAACAAATCGGTAAGAAATTGACCAATCTTTCTGGTGATAAATTGGAAACGGCCATGAATTCCATTCGGGAATTTGCCGAGGAAGTAAGCTATGAAGAGTTGGAGCCCTTGTTTGGCACTGCTGTCAAAAAGACCGGAACCCGAATCGCCGTAGCTTTGGCTTTGGGGGTTTTGTTGAATAAAGGACAAGCTAAAAATCAGCCGATTGAGGAGTTCATTGCATCAGCGAAAGCGGATGAAAATGAGATTCTGAGTGCGGAAGCGAAGAAGCTAAATTGAAAAATTTAAAGATTGCAAGATTTGAAAATTGATTGATCTTCATCTCATAAAAACCAAAAACGCCTCTAATTGAATTTAGAGGCGTTTTTGCTGATTATGCTTTTGGCAGGTTCAATTTCAAATCACAAACCTCCAATCTCAAATCCTAAGCCCGTCGAATTTCCAGCTTGATATCGGAGAATTCTTTTTGCTCAATGAACGGCTGACTTCTTAAACGTCTTCCGGTTGCAGCAAATATGGCATTGGCAATGGCTCCTCCTGTCGGTGGAAGAGCCGGCTCTCCCAATCCAGTCGGATCGAAGCCAGAATCCAAGAAGTGAGTTTCGATTTCCGGCACCTCTTTCAAGCGAATCAAGCGGTAAGAATCAAAATTCTTTTGCTTGGGCAAACCATTTTCGAAAGTCAAATTGGTGTACATCGCATGGCCCATGCCATCCACAATTCCTCCCCTTACCTGATGGTTGGCTCCGGTAGGGTTGACGACCATTCCGCAGTCGGTGACCGCAGTAATCTTTTTCAGGACTGGAGTTCCGCTTTGAGTCTCGATATTGGCCACCTGAGCCACATAGGATCTATGGGAGAAATACACGGAGAAACCTTGCTTCACATTCGGGTCTTTGCCCCAATTGGACTTTTCGGCGGCCATTTTCACCACCCCAATCATTCTGTCCACATCATAGCCAAGCTCGCCTACGGGATTGGATTTGGCCCGATTGAGCAATTCCAAGCGGAATTCTACCGGATCTTTTCCGGCTTCCAGTGCCACTTCATCCAGAAAGCTTTGCTCTGCATAAGCCAGGAAATTCGTGATGGGAGCTCTCCAGGCATTCGTGGTAATCGATGACTCGTAGTTTACACTTTCGATCAATACATTGTCCACCGCTCCAGAGGGGAAGTTATTTTCCCGGGTGGAGTTACCGGCATTCATTCCTACACCTTTGAGCTTGTAGCCGATCATTTGATTATTGGCATCCAAGGCAGCTTCAAACCGATATCTAACAGCCGGACGATAAGCTCCTCCGGTCAATTCATCCTCGCGGTTCCAGGTAACTTTCACCGGACCTCCAATAGCTTTGGAAATATGAACAGCCTCTTCGGCATAATCGGCTCGGAGTCTTCGTCCAAATCCACCTCCTAATCGGGTGATTTCGACAGTGATATTTTCCTTGGGAATTCCCAAAATGGTGGCGGCAGCTTCTCTTGCCCGATCCGGAGTTTGGGTAGGACCGATCAATTCGCATTTGTCCCCTTGGACATGTGCAAAGAAGTTCTCCGGCTCCATAGGTGAATGTGCCAAGAATGGACATTGGTATTCTGCGGTAACCACTTTGGCGGCTGATTTAAAGGCAGCATCTACATTGCCGTCTTTTCTTTTCACCTCAGCTTTTCCATTGGCTAATAAATCCTTGAAAATCTGATCATGATCAGCTGTGCTTTCTACTTTGCCATCCGGTTCATAGTCTATCTTGAGCAATTTTTTTGCCTTCATCAAGGGCCAAGTGGAATTACCCACTACGGCTACACTGGTTCCAAAAGTCACCACATCCGTGATTCCGGATACTGCTTTGGCAGCTGCGTCGTCCACATTTTTGATTTTCATTCCAAAAGGTGCGCGGTGAACCATGGCATGTTTCATGCCTTCCCGATAAAAATCCAATCCATACAAGGGCTTTCCGGTATACATTTCCCTTGCGTCCACATTTTTCACCGGTGTACCGATGATTTTGAAGTCCTTTTTGTCCTTTAGAGTCACCTCCTCCGGTGCTTGAATAGTTGAGGCTACTGTGACAAATTCCCCGAAATGTCCGCTCTTACCTGAGCCTTTATGGGAAATGATTCCTTTTTCTACGCTGATTTCTTCAGCAGGAACATTCCAAGTCTTGGCCGCCGCTGCTATCAATACGAATTTTGCGGTAGCACCTGCTTTTCTCAATCTTTCCCAGCTATGGGGCATGGCCCCCGAGCCTCCGGTAAGTTGACGGTCGTATTTCTCGGTATCCAAATTGGCCTGAACTACCCGAACTTTTTCCCAATCGGCATCCAGCTCTTCGGCAACCACCATCGGGAAGGAAGTTTTGATATTCTGTCCCAACTCGGGATTAGGAGAATAAATGACCACATCCCCTGTCGGAGAGATTGATAAATAGGCATTGAAAGATTTGGCCTGGGCTAAAATTTCTTCGGTGCTTAACACCTCTACTTTCGGAGAATCGCAACCAAACCAGTTGAACCCGATGAATAAGCCTCCGGCGGTAGTTCCCGCGATTTTAAGAAAATCTCTTCTGCTTGCTCTGCTTATTGTTTTCATGGTTATTTGGCTTTAGCGGCTTGGGCAACGGCTTCACGAATCTTGTGATAGGTACCACAGCGACAGATATTTCTGTTCATGGCATTATCTATTTCTTCCATGCTTGGATTGGGATTCTGCTTTAGAAAAGCAGCGGCGGTCATGATCTGACCGGCCTGGCAATAGCCACATTGAGCGACATCGATTTCTTCCCAAGCTTGTTGCACGGGATGATCTCCATCTTGAGAAAGTCCCTCAATGGTGGTGACTTCAGCATTTCCTACGCTGGAAACCGGGGTCACACAGGAGAAGGTAGCATTTCCGTTCATATGGACTGTACAAGCTCCGCACTGAGCTATTCCACAGGAAAATTTGGTCCCCACCAAGCCGAGGTGATCTCTGAGTACCCACAAAAGTGGAGTATCGTCATCAACATCAACCGTATGGGATTTTCCGTTGATTTTCAGGTTATAATTTGCCATGGGTGTATGTATGTTTGGAAGTAAATTAAAGAATATCAGTCCTTTTTGAAAGTTGAATTTTGATTTTGTCAGGAAATGAATATAAATGGTAAAAATTCCTTTTGGCTGATTTTGTTTATCCACTAAGGCCAAATTTCAGCTTGATCATTTTTTTTCA
>JAJLJS010000233.1:0-7018 GCA_033844545.1 Cyclobacteriaceae bacterium
GAATTAAACCAAGAGATGACCCAGTATTATGAGCGTATAGGCGTTAGGTATGCATTTTCAACCAATGTATTTGCGGGGCTTCAAATCAAAGCGCACAAGGCGAAAGCCGATTTTTTTGAGTTTACCGTCGGTTATATGATTACCAATCGATAAAGGTCACTCTGGTAAGGATTCTTATCCCGTTTTAAAATATTTTTTTGATTTCCAAAGGGATACCTATAGTTTAGATTGCCAATTATTGCCCGATATGATTCATTCCAAAATAACTCAAGGATTAGACCTTTTTCTTTTCTGTTTGTTAGGTCTGTGTGCTCATGCACAATCCATTCCTTCTTCCCAGATTTTCCATGAGTTGCAAAAACTTAAAGAAACCCGGCGTGTGCTCTATGTTGCAGCCCATCCGGATGATGAAAACACCCGCCTGATAGCCTATCTGGTCAATGGAGAACACATGGATGTTGCTTATTTGAGTTTAACCAGAGGAGATGGGGGGCAAAATTTGATTGGAAAAGAATTGGGGGTTGAATTGGGCCAAATCAGGACCCAGGAGCTATTAAAAGCCAGACAAACGGATGGAGGGAAACAATTTTTTACCCGGGCGATGGATTTTGGCTATAGTAAAAATCCCTCAGAGACCCTTCAGAATTGGGAAAAGGAAAAAGTTTTAGCGGATGTGGTCTGGGCCATCCGAAAATTTCAACCCGATATCATCATCACCCGGTTCAACACCATTCCTGGGGTGACGCATGGTCACCATACAACCTCCGCGATTTTGGCTGGAGAGGCTTTTGCATTGGCGGGCCGAGCAGATGTTTTTCCAGAACAACTAACCTATGTAAAACCCTGGTCACCCAAGAGAATTTTCTTCAATGCCTACAATTTCAGAGGTGATTTTCAACCTGAAGAAGGGAAAAAATACCATGCCTTCGAGGTTGGGGGATTTGATCCTTTATTGGGAAAAACCTACCATCAAATAGCAGCGGACAGTAGGACCATGCACAAGTCTCAAGGCTTTGGGGCGACAGCGGGTACTGGCAAAGCCTTGGATTACATAGAGCTGGTGGATGGGCCTGACTACTCCGAAAGCCCTTTTGAAGGAGTATCCAATCGCTGGGACCAATTATCAGGAGGTGGACTGATTGAAAGCCAAATCGAACAGGTTTTGGACCAATTTGATTTTCAAGACCCAAGTTCAAATGTTCCTCAATTACTTTCCCTTCGGAAAAATCTGATGGCATTAGCCGAAAAGCCCTTTTGGATCGAGGAAAGGATTGAAAAATTGAATCAGCTGATCTTTCAATCCATGGGGTTGGAAATAGAGTTGGTCTCCAGGCAGGAAATTGCCTTTCCCGGAGATCAGGTAAGAGCTGAGCTGATCATGACCAATCCCTCCTCAATTCCCGTTAAAGACATCAATTTGCACGTGTTTGATACAAATTTTACGGGGAAAAGCGAAGAGATTTTTGGTAATCAGACGATCTCATGGCCAATTGATTATACCATCCCCGGAGATATGCCGTTTTCTCAGCCTTATTGGTTGAGAAAACCTATTGATGGAGCTTTATTTTCAGTAGATCAACAAAAATTGATCGGCCTTCCTTTTTCTCCGGATTTTGTGGGGGGTGATTTGAGTTTCAAGATTGAAGATCATAGTTTCAAGTTTCCTGTTCAGCAGTTTTATAAATACAATGATCAGGTCGACGGAGAAATAAAACAGCCCTTTATTGTTGTCCCTGAAGTGGATTTAAGTTTAAGCAGCGATAATGTTTTTCTGGTACCAGGCACAGAGCCGACAGTGGTCGTTTCTGTGAATTTTAAGGATCAGTTTCTCGCGGGAGAGTTGGATTTTGTCGGGTTGGATCGCAGCCAATTCAAAATCCTGAGCATTGAGGATGTCGCTTACCAGAAAAAAAGGAATTATACGGTTTCCTTTTTACCGAATGGAGTAGGGAAAAAGGTCATTACAGCCAGATTCAAAACTCCAGATGGAAGAAGCTTTGATCAAATTTCCAGGTCCATTACCTACAAACACATTCCCAACCTGACTTACTTCAGCCCGGCTTCTATTAATCTGATACAGGCGGATTGGAAAGTATCCCAAGCTAAAATCGGGTATATCCCCGGTGCAGGGGATGATGTACCGGGCGTATTGACCGCATTGGGATATAAAGTATCCATGATTGGAGAGGGAGATTATTCGGTTGAAAATCTGTCCCAATACAAAGCCATTGTAGTGGGGATAAGGGCCTATAATACCAACGAGGCTTTGGCTGCCAATCAACAAATCCTATTGGGTTATGTCAGAGCTGGCGGCAATTTGATCGTTCAGTACAATACAAGTTCTCCTTTGCTTACGAATCAAATCGGGCCCTACCCATTTGTCATTGGAAGAGACCGGGTGACCGTGCAGGAATCGCCCGTTGAAGCAGATTGGTCAAGCTCCTTGTTGTCCTCACCGAATAAGGTCAATGCACAAGATTTTGAAGGATGGGTTCAGGAAAGAGGCCTATATTTTGCCACCCAAATCGATTCTTCTTATCAAACACCACTCCTGATGAAGGACCCGGATGAAGATCCGACCAAAGGAGCCCTGATTCATGGGAAATACGGTGACGGAAACTTTGTATACACTGGCATTTCCTTCTTCAGACAGCTACCGGCTGGAGTGACAGGAGCTATCAAATTATTTATCAACCTGATCGAACAATAATTTGGAAGCTCCAAAGATGAACTGGAAAAAAATTTACTTTGGGCTGCTGTTATGCCTGGGGCTATTGATTGCTTTGTTTTATTGGCTAACCCTGGCATTTGCATGAGTACTTTAGACTGGATTGTCCTGTTTTGGACCCTAATTTCCATCGCCGCCTTTGGAATTTACAAAACCCGAGGGAAGAAAAACCTGGACGCATATCTCCGGGGGAATAATTCCATGAACTGGTGGACCATTGGATTGTCCATCATGGCTACCCAAGCATCTGCAATTACTTTTTTGAGTACTCCCGGACAGGCTTATGAGGACGGAATGCGGTTTATCCAATTTTACTTCGGATTGCCTATTGCGATGGTAATTATTTCAGCGACTTTCATTCCGATCTATTACAAGCTCAAAGTGTACACGGCTTATGAGTATCTGGAAAATCGTTTTGATCTGAAAACCAGAACCCTAACAGCTCTCCTTTTTATCATCCAAAGAGGTCTTGGTGCCGGAATTACCATCTATGCCCCCGCAATAATTCTGTCCACACTCCTGGGATGGAATCTTACCCTGACCAATATTCTCATCGGAGTCCTGGTAATAGTATACACCGTTTCCGGAGGAACTGAGGCTGTGTCCATTACCCAAAAACAGCAAATGGCGGTGATGATGGGAGGGATGATTCTCGCAGGTATAATCGTTATCCAATTGCTTCCGATCTCTTTTGGAGAAGCTCTTCACGTAGCCGGAAAAATGGAGAAGCTGAATGTGGTCAGTTTTGAATTTGACCTGGCAGATCGATACAATGTCTGGTCAGGAATGACTGCTGCCGTATTTTTATTTCTCAGTTATTTTGGCACAGACCAAAGTCAAGTTCAACGCTACCTTTCCGGTCAGACCTTGACCCAAAGCCGGATGGGTTTGATTATGAATGGCTTTCTAAAAATCCCCATGCAATTCATCATTCTTTTTATCGGGGTAATGGTGTTTGTTTTTTACCAATACATTCAGCCTCCGGTTTTTTTCAATAAAGTACAGACTGAAAAAATCCGATCCAGTGAATATGCTGGAGAATTTGAGGCCTTGGAATCCCAATACGAATCCAGTTTCCGGGAAGGGCGATCAGCCTATCAGGAAATGCTTGCGGCCATCGAATCTGAACAAGAAGAAAAAGCAGAGGAAATCAAAACCAAGATTCAGGGAATCAAAAAAGAACAAGGTCAGATCCGGGAGCAAGTAAAATCCCTGATTGTGAAAAATGATCCCAATGCGGAAACTCGGGATACGGATTATGTTTTTATGCGGTTTGTGATGGATTACCTTCCTCCGGGAATTGTGGGATTGTTGTTTGCCGTGATTTTCTCCGCCGCGATGTCTTCCTCATCCTCAGAATTGAATGCCTTGGGATCTACCTCTACGATTGATTTGTACAAAAGATCCCTGAACAAAAACGCCAGTGACCAACACTACTTATATTCTTCCAAGGCCTTCACGGCATTTTGGGGATTGGGTGCGATTCTTTTTGCCACCTATGCCTCTTTGTTTGAAAACCTGATTCAAGCGGTCAATTTGCTGGGTTCCCTTTTTTATGGGACTATTTTGGGCGTGTTTTTGGTGGGGTTTTTCTTTAAGTGGATTCGGGGAAATGCGGTGTTTGCGGGCGCTTTGATTTCTCAAGCCTTAATTTTGCTGGTTCATTTCAGAAATGGAGAGGGGCTGTTTGGATACCAGTGGGATATTGGTTTTCTCTGGTATAATGTAATAGGATGTGTGGCGGTGATGGTTTTCGGAGCGATTGCTCAAATTTTTCTTAAAAAATAGAAATCAAAAGGCCTCTGAAGATTTTCCAGAGGCCTTTTAAGTTTACTTTAAGGTTTTGAGCAATCGCTCATTCAAACCTACGTAATCGGGGTTATTGGCTTCACTGGCCAATTCTTTAGACTTGGTAGCGGATTTAAAGGCTTCTGTTTTCATGCCCAAAGCCACTTCAATTTTTGCCCGTAAATGAACTGTCCAATATTTTGGGTCCTTATCGGTAGATTCCTTGATCCATGTATGGGCTTGGTTGAGGTCTCTTTGGGTGTTGTAGTAATAATAAGCTGCCTGATACAAAAGGCCGGGATCGGTGCTATTCGCATCAATTACATATTTTTGGATATCTGCCATGACAATCGGATCCACATTACTGCTGATTTTGAAGTCTACCCGTGTGGTTTCCCATTTCAAAGAAACATCCGCGCTGTTGTCGGTCAGATTGTTGAAGGAGATTTCAAAGGTTTCATATTTTTTGGAAGTCTTACCTGCAGGGACATTAAATCTCAAAAAGTCATCCTTGGAATCGTATCCTATGGCTCCCCAAAGCTGAGTATTTGTGCTCAGCACCAAAGTCCATTCAGATTTGCTGGGGATGGAATAAAGAGCATAGGATCCGGCAGGCACATCTTTTCCAGCTACTGTCACGTCCGTTGAAAAACTGATGACAGTGGCGTTGTTGGCGCCTGTTCTCCAGACTTGTCCATAAGGAACCAATTCACCAAAAATTTTTCGCCCTTTAGTGCTGGGTCGGCTGTAGTCCAAGGTGACATCTGTAAGTCCAACTCTCTGGGAGACTTTGGCAGAAGGGCTTGCCTGAGGCATTTGGATTTGCTGGGCAAAACCCGAAAAACCCATGAAAAGCAAGGCAAGAAAAGTAAGTTTGATTTTAGTGATCATATTTCTGAAGAATTTAGATTAGAGGTTGAACTCTCATTCGAATCAATGAAGTTCCTACCGGATGCAATTTTCGACATAAAAATTCATAAAAAGGAATCTGGTAAATTATATCGGTGGATTTTTTTGGGGGAGTATATCCCGTATTTTTACTGAGTAAGTAAGCATTAAAATTCATGAGTTTAGCCATTATCAGCCCAGGAAGAAATCCCCAAATTTGGATTGACGCCCTTCAAAAACATGATCCGGATATAAAAATCCAGGTATATCCTGAGATCCAAAATCCGGAGGAAGTTGAAATGGCTTTACTGTGGCAACATCCTCCGGGATATTTGAAAACCTTCCCCAACCTCAAATTAATCAGTTCTTTAGGAGCTGGAGTAGACCATATTTTAAGTGATCCTGCTGTTCCGGAAAGTATGCCCATTGTGAGAATTGTGGACGAAAAACTTACCTGGTCCATGACGAATTATGTGATCATGGGTGTTCTTAATTTTCATCGACAGCTCACCCGCTACCAAAAGGACCAAAAAAGAAAGGTCTGGGATATGAGCAATCCGGAAATTCCGGTGAAAGTGGGCGTCATGGGGGTAGGAGCTCTTGGGGGAGATGTGTTGGATAAGCTTAATTACATGGGTTTTGATGTGGTGGGATTTGGGTTCAGTGAAAAGAAAAGCTTTCCTTATCCCTATTATTCCAAAAATCAGCTGCAGGAATTTTTAGATGAAATCAATGTTTTGGTCTGTCTGCTTCCTTTGACTCCGGATACAGAAGGTATCTTGAATTCTAGCCTTTTTGAAAGGTGTAACAAAGGGACGTTTTTGATCAATGTGGCCAGAGGAAAACATTTGGTAGAAGAGGACCTGATTCCGGCACTTGACGCTGGTTTCTTGTCCGGGGCATTGTTGGATGTCTATCGTGTGGAGCCTCTACCCGAAGACCATCCGTTTTGGGAAGAATCCAGAATCCAGCTCACCCCTCATATTGCAAGTGTGACCAACCCCACCGCTGCAGCACCCCAGATTATAGAGAATTTCAAACGGCTTTCATCCAACCAAGCCTTGATCAATCTCGTAAACCGCGAGAGAGGTTATTAATTTTTGTCATGGAAAAAGTTTTTACGATACTATGTCCCACTGATTTTTCTGAATGTTCTTTGAATGCCATTGAATATGCTGCTCGGCTAGGTGAAAAATACGAGGCACGTCTCGTGCTATTCCATGTTTTGAATCGGGAAGATTACTTAAGACTTTCCCCGCTGGATGAAGCGGGAAGGTATCAGGAGGAATTTGTAAGGGAAAAACTCCAAAACCTTCAAAAAGCCGTTTTAGCGGAAAGTGCGGAAAAAGGGCTGAAGGATTGTGAGATAGCTTTGCTCGATGGAAAGATTGTATTTGGGACTCTGGAGTATGCGAAAAGTATTTCGGCAGATTTGATTGTGGTCGGGACCGAGGGGATGAATGAATTGAGGGAAAATATCATCGGAAGTCGGACCAGTAGGATCGTAGAGCAATCAGATGTGGATGTAATGGTGATTCCAAGAAAGGTTTTTTTCAAAAAACCCAGAAAGTTGGTTTACGCTTCTGATTATCTGGAAGAGGACAAGATTGCCAT
>JAJLJS010000234.1:0-2497 GCA_033844545.1 Cyclobacteriaceae bacterium
CACCAATACGGCGACCGCTACGGCGATCTTCGGGGAGACTGAACTGGAGGAATCTGACGATGCGACGGTAGAGGCGATCCAGCTTCCGGCCCTGAGCATTGAGAAGACAGCGGATCAGTCCAGCTACGATGCGGTTGGGGACGAATTGACCTACCAGATCGTGGTGACCAATACCGGAAACGTGACGCTGACCAACATAGTGGTAAGCGATCCATTGACCGGACTGGATGAGACGATAGAGACATTGGCACCGGGTGCTGAGAATGCAGTGACCTTTGTGGCAAGCTATACTGTGACCCAGGAAGATCTGGACAACGGCAGCTTCACCAATACGGCGACCGCTACGGCGATCTTCGGGGAGACTGAACTGGAGGAATCTGATGATGCGACAGTAGAGGCTATCCAGCTTCCTGCGATTAGCATTACTAAATCTGCGGATGTATCAACAGTAGATGCCGTAGGAGATGTGATAACTTATACCCTGACCATTTCAAATACTGGAAATGTGACCCTGACAGGGGTGACGGTAGAAGATCCTTTGACAGGTCTAGACCTCGCGATTGGCAACTTGGTTCCAGGCCAAATTGAATCTATTGAAACTGAATATATTGTCACGCAAGAGGATATCAATTCTGGATCTATTCTGAATGTGGCCACTGTGAAAGGAAATCTGGGAGAACAAGAAGTTTCTGATTCTGATGAGGAAGAAGTAATTGCTGAACGAAATCCTGGAATTTCTTTGAACAAAACTGTGGATGTAGAATCTGTCAGCAGAGCTGGGGTTGTGCTAAACTATACCCTAGCAGTGACCAATACCGGAAATGTGACCTTGACTGGAGGTAATTTGGTTGATCCTAGAACAGGGCTTTCTCTGGATGGAATATCACTTGAGGTCGGTGAGACAAAAATCTTCACCACAAGCTATACCGTGACGATTCAGGATATCCTGAGTGGTGTACCGATTGTGAATATTGCTAATGTTGAGGCAAATGATCCACTGACAGGAATTCCTTACAGTGCTCAAAGCCAAGCAATAGTTAATCTAAATCTGACACCGGCGATCAACATTGTCAAAGTTGCCGACAAACAGCAGGTGTCTGAAATAGGTGAAGAAATAGTCTATACCCTGACGGTGACCAATACTGGAACTGCTCCGCTTTCCAATGTGACGGTTGTAGATCCATTGACAGGCTTGAATCAAAACCTTGGATTGATGTTGCCGGATGAGGTTAAGGTGATTGAATCCCAGTATGTCGTAACACAGGGAGATTTGAATAAAGGATCAATTCTTAACGTAGCCACTGCAACTGGGTCCTTCTTGGGAACTGAGGCTACCGACAGCGATGATGCTCTTGTTCAGGCCCTTCAGGCTCCTGCAATTGCGATTGAGAAATCTGCTAATGTATCCTCTGTAGATGAGGCGGGAGATGTGATTACCTATACTTTGACCATCACCAATGCCGGCAATGTAACCTTGACCAGTGTGAAAATTACCGATCCGCTGACGGGATACGATAACCTGTATGGGGAAATGGTTCCTGGTCAAGTGGTAGAAGTCCAAACAAGCTATACCGTGACACAAAGCGATATAGATTCAGGATCTATTTTGAATGTAGCAACTGCTGAAGGATTTAATGGAGATACCAAAGTGTCAGACAGCGCAGAAGCTGTAGTAACTGCGATCCAAAACCCAGCGATTGACATTGAAATCACGGACAATAACCCGGTATTGGAAAATCCTGGCGACGAGATTCCTTATACCATCGTGGTGACCAATACGGGCAATGTGACCTTGGATAATGTGACGGTTGTGGATACCGTGACAGGCACCGTGGTGAACGTGGGCACTTTGGCTCCGGGAGAAAGCAAGACCATCGAGGTAAGCTATCCGATCACCCAAGAGGATATCGACCGTGGCAACGTGAAGAATGAAGCCACAGCTACCGGTGAAAGTCCTAACCAAGGTGATGATGATCCGACAGCTACTGATGAGGTAACCACTCCAATCTTGTATCGTCCAGAAATTCAGATGGTTAAAACCTCCGATAAAAATGAGGTTCGGGAGGCTGGAGAAGTCATCACCTATACATTGACTGTGACCAACACCGGAAACGTGACGATGAGCGATGTGACCATCAGCGATCCTCTGACTGGACTTAATCAGCAAATAGGTACCCTGTCTCCAGGTCAGGTAGTTAGTGTGGTGACCACTTACACAGTTACTATCCAAGATTTGGAAGGCTCCTCCATTGTCAATGTTGCGGTGGTTACTGCAAAAGGACCTAGAGATGGAGATGTCATTGAAGACAAAGACGAGGTATCTGTAGGTATCGGAGCGAACGAGATCATAGCCAATGACGATGAGTACGGGGCGTTTTTCCTTCGGTTTGGCGGTGTTATCGGGAACATTCTGGACAATGACCGCTTGAAGGGTCAGCGTCCTGATCCTTCGGATGTTGACTTTGAATTCACGGATCTGGACGGTATAGTCGGTCTG
>JAJLJS010000235.1:0-11765 GCA_033844545.1 Cyclobacteriaceae bacterium
CTGAGTTTTGGATCAGAATTTTCTTGGTCCGTGGCAGGTTTGCCGTCTCGAATTGGCTCCTTTAGCCAGACGATCTTTCCGATATATTCAGATCCGGTTTTTAGGATTTCCACCTGAGCAGTTTTTTCGGTATTGTACCAAACTCCCAAAATAGAACTTTCGGTCTGTGCCGAAGCTTGGGAAAGGCCAAGGAAAAGGTAAACCAATAGAACTGAAATAAGCTGCAGTTTTTTCATGGGTAAATAAGGGTTGTTATCGCTAAATACGTCTAGATTTGAAATTGTTTTAAGTTTTAGAGAATAAAAATAGTTACCTAATTCAGTGTCTCAAATCGTATTTGAAGGATTCTCCCTGGAGATGTTGAGTGAAAAAGCCCTATGGGTCAGAGAGTTAAATTCCCTCTTGATTGCTGACTTGCACTTTGGAAAAGCTGCTCATTTTCGAAAAGCAGGGATTCCCATTTCAGAATCCGTACATTTTACCGACTTAGAACGTCTGGAAACACTTCATTCCAAATTTAAACCTGTTCATACCTATTTCCTGGGCGACTTATTTCACAGTGACTGGAATGAACAATGGCCCCGGCTCAATACTTTTTTGGAAAAATTCATAGGTACTCAATTTCATCTTGTGAAGGGAAATCATGATGTTCTTTCACCTTCCGCATATTCCCAATCCATCTTAAGAATTCATGAAAAACCTCTAAAGCTAGGTCCTTTCGTCCTTTCCCATGAGCCAATGGAACTTATCGAAGAAGGATACCTGAATGTATGTGGGCATATTCATCCGGGGATTTCCTTGAGAGGAAAAGCGAGACAATCGGTTAAAGTCCCCTGCTTTCATCTTTCGGGGAAGATTTTGACCCTACCCAGTTTTGGAAATTTTACCGGAGCCATTTCCTTAAAGCCAAAAAGTCAGGACCAAATTTGGGGAATATCTGGCCAAAGAATCATTCCTGTCCTTTCTGGCACATCGATTGGTTAAATCCACTTGGCTTTTCTATTTTTGACAAGAACTTTCCAACTATGGCTAACTCAAACCGACAGAAAAAAACACTGGGACATTTCAAATTCGGTAGCGTTTTATTCAGTACCACCCTTTCACTTTTTATCGTGGGCTTGTTTGGAGTGATTTTGATCCAGGCGAGATCCCTCACCAAAATGATCCGAGAAAACATTGAAATTCAGGTGTTTTTGGACAAAAATCTGGAAGAAACCCAATTGCAGGAAATCGGAAATACGCTGAAAGGAAGGCCTTTTGTGCTCACCAAAGCGGATACAGTGGGAATCCGGTTTATTTCAGATGAGGAAGCTGCAGCCACTTTCGTGGAAAGCACAGGAGAAGATTTCACCCAGTTTTTGGAAGACAATCCCTTAAGAGACAGCTATGTGATCACCGTTTCTGAGGAATTTCAAACCTCTGAGCAACTGGAAACCATCGCCAAAGATTTGGAGACAATTCCGGGTGTTTTTGAAGTAAGCTACATGACGGATTTAGTGGACTCAATCAATAAGAATTTATTAAAGGTCAGCTTGGTCATGGGAGGTTTCATTTTGATCCTCATTATTACGGTAGTCATGTTGATCAACAATACGATACGATTGGCTCTCTTTTCCCAAAGGTTTTTGATCCGGTCCATGCAGTTGGTAGGCGCTACGCGAGGATTTATCCGAAAACCATTCTTGCTCCGGGCTTTGATTTTTGGAATGATTGCCGGAGCAGTGGCATCGGCCATTCTTTTTGGGCTGGTAGAATATACCAAATCCAATATTGAGGGATTTGCCATGCTTCAGAATTTCGAAATGCTCCTGTTGCTATTTGCAGCTTTGATCTTGATCGGAGGAATTCTTTCCGTATTCAGTACCTTGCGCGCTGTAAACAAATATTTGAACATGTCTTTGGACGAACTATATTAAACCATGAGCCAAAACCCCCTACCCTTTTCACCCAAAAATTACAAGCTGATGCTGATTGGTTTGGGTATGATAATCCTGGGATTTATCCTGATCAGTATGGATAGTGAGCCACATGGCAATGGTGTTTTGGGATTGACAATAGGGCCTATTGTCACCTTAGCTGGATTTATTTTTGAGTTTTATGCCATTTTTGCGAAAGCAGAAAGTAATAAGTAAACCATTTCCACTTAGGAAATAATCAAACACCCATGCAGCAAGAACCTTACGGAGAGGTATTTCTGATTGATAAACCTTTGGAATGGACTTCATTTGATGTAGTCAAAAAAGTCAGAAATGCACTTCGTATCAAAAAAGTCGGTCATGCCGGTACTTTGGATCCTTTAGCGACTGGATTGCTGATAGTCTGTGCCGGAAAAATGACCAAACAGATTGAGACCTTTATGGGTCAGGAAAAAGAGTATACCGGGACTTTTGTCATTGGTGCCACTACTGATTCTTTTGACCTGGAAAAACCTGTCATTCCTGTTGCAGATCCCTCTGGAATTACTCTGGAGCAAGTGAAAATGGCTGTCAGTCAATTGACTGGGGATATTCTGCAGATTCCTCCCATGCACTCAGCCATCAAAGTGGATGGAAAAAGAGTCTACGAAGCAGCCAGAGCGGGAAAGGAAGTCAAAATGGATCCTAGACCTGTACAAGTCCGGGAATTTGAAATCACCCGGTTTGAAGGGAATGAAGTAGACTTCCGGATTTCCTGTTCCAAAGGAACCTATATAAGGAGCTTGGCCAGAGATCTGGGAGAAATCCTAGGCGTAGGCGCCTATTTGAAACACCTCTGCCGAACCAGAATTGGAGATTTTCTCCTTACAGACGCAAAGGAACTATTGACTTTGGTAGAGGAAATAAAAGCCCGACCCCATGAAAATCTATGAAGGACTGGAAGACTTTCATCCCATTTCCAATGCGGTGGTTACCTCAGGGACCTTTGATGGGGTACATCTTGGACATCAGAAAATAATTCATAGAATTCGAGAAATCGCCCGGACCATTGAAGGGGAAACAGTGCTAATTACGTTTTGGCCCCATCCCAGGCTGGTTCTTTATCCCAATGAGCACAATCTGAGGTTGCTTTCCACATTTGAGGAAAAGGCCAATTTGCTGAGACAATTCGGGATTGATCATTTGGTGACTATTCCATTTACCCAAGAGTTTTCCCAACTTTCCTCCGAGGAGTTTATCCAACAGGTGCTGATTGAAAAAATCCGCACCAACGTGTTGGTGATTGGTTACGATCACCGATTTGGAAAAAACAGAGAAGGCAGCTTTGAATACCTTCGGGAAAACAGCAAATCCTTGGGTTTTGAGTTAGAAGAAATTTCCAGACAGGATGTGGATGAAATCGGAGTTTCCAGTACCAAAATCAGAAAAGCTCTGGAATCAGGAGATATCAAAACCGCCACCTCCTATCTCGGTAGACCCTACGAACTCAACGGTATCGTGGTCAAGGGCCAACAGATCGGTCGCTCGATTGGGTTTCCCACCGCCAATATCCACATCCCGAACAGCTACAAACTTATCCCCCGGGACGGCGTTTATGCAGTGGAAGCTCGGGTAGATGGCTTGCCCTTCAAGGCCATGCTGAATATTGGCAACCGACCCACAGTAGATGGAACTTCTCAAACAGTGGAAGCCCATTTGTTTGATTTTCAGGGAGATCTTTATAATAAGCAGATCACCATTTTTTTCCGGGAATTTATCCGGGAAGAAAGGAAGTTTGACAGCTTGGAAGAATTGAAAACCCAACTGTCTATCGATCAAAAAGTCGCAAAATCAATACTATAACCCAAAAATAACCATGATCAACAAAACCGTAAAAGATGCTCAGGAAGCGGTAAAGGATATTCCCAGCAATGCATTTTTGATGATGGGAGGATTCGGCCTTTGCGGTATCCCTGAAAACTGCATTTCTGCCCTCCTGGAAAAAGACATCCATGGATTAACCATTGTTTCTAACAATGCAGGAGTGGATGATTTTGGAATTGGACTTCTCTTAAAGAAGCGCATGGTCAAAAAGATGATTTCCAGCTATGTGGGAGAAAATGCGGAATTTGAGAGGCAGTTGCTGAGTGGGGAATTGGAAGTGGATTTGATTCCTCAGGGAACACTTGCAGAGCGGGTAAGAGCCGGGGGTGCTGGAATTCCTGCATTTTTTACTCCTGCAGGGGTGGGCACAGAGGTGGCCGAAGGCAAAGAAACCCGGGAATTTGACGGAAAACTTTACCTGATGGAAAGATGGCTAAGAGCTGATTTTTCCCTGGTAAAGGCCTGGAAAGGCGATACCGCCGGAAATTTGATTTTCAAAGGAACTGCCCGAAATTTCAACCCGATAATGGCTACTGCAGGAAAAATCACCATTGCGGAAGTCGAGGAATTGGTTCCGGCCGGCCAATTGGATCCCAATGAAATCCACACACCGGGGATCTTCGTCCAGAGGATTTTCCAGGGGAAAGATTACGAAAAGAGAATCGAGCAAAGAACCATCACCAAGTCCTAAACTGAAACCCAAATGTTAACCAAAGAACAAATCGCCCAACGAATTGCCCAAGAGGTACGGAATGGGCAATACATCAATTTAGGAATAGGAATCCCCACCTTGGTGGCCAATTACATTCCAAAAAACCTGGATGTGGTTTTACAATCCGAAAATGGACTATTGGGAATTGGCCCCTTCCCTACCGAGGATCAAGTTGACCCAGACCTGATCAATGCCGGGAAGCAAACCATTACCATGGTGGACGGCTCCGTTTTGTTTAATTCTGCGGAGTCTTTTGCCATGATTCGGGGCGGTCACGTGCATTTGACTATTCTGGGGGCGATGGAGGTCTCAGAAAACGGAGATATTGCCAATTGGAAAATCCCCGGAAAAATGGTCAAAGGCATGGGCGGAGCGATGGATCTGGTAGCTTCTGCGGAAAATATCATCGTGGCCATGCAGCATTGTTCCAAGGATGGACAATCCAAACTTCTGCCGGAATGTACTCTTCCTATCACGGGAATCAGGTGTGTGAAAAAAATCGTCAGTGATCTAGCCGTCTTGGAGATACTTCCAGAAGGTGGATTTCTTTTGAAAGAAAGGGCTCCGGGAGTAAGTGTGGAGGAAATTAAATCGAAAACCGACGGGAAATTGATCATACCGGATTCGGTTCCTGAAATGAGATTGTCTTAATTTTGTCCCTGGAAATCTGTAGTTATGATTTCACAGGTTTCCAGAAAAAATCTAACGAATGAAAAAGTCCGATATAAAATTTCAAGTAGAACTTGACGAGAACAACCTTCCCAAAAACATTCTCTGGGATGCTTCAGACAAAGAAGGGGAAGGAATGGAATCCACCAAAAGCATCAGTGTAAATGTTTGGGATAATCTGAATCACTCCACCTTAAGGATCGACCTGTGGACCGAAGAGATGTCTGTCGTAGAAATGAAGCGGTTTTACATTGATATCATCGGTGGGATGGCACAGACTATTTTGAACAGTACCGGAGACGAATTTATGGCCGAAGAAATGAAAGACCTCTGCGACAGGATGGTTAGGCATGTGAATGAAGAAAACAAAAAAATCTCTTAAAATTTTGAGTTTTACTTAGAAAGGCCTGATTTATCAGGTCTTTTTTTTTGCCCGAAAAAATCCCTCAAAAAATAAACGTTTTATGATTTTCTAATGAATTGAGAATTACGTTCAACTTTTGTCAATAGATTCTACTAATTGTTTTTGATTTTACTTAAAAAGTGCCTCAGTTTCCAAATCAGGCGATTTTTTAAAAGAAAAATCAGTAATAATTTTTTGGGTAGTAAAGATTGGAAATTCGCTTTTTACCATAAATTTCGAGGAAATGAGAAAAAACTTCTGTCCATTTCAAATCACCTTAACAATAATTCTTCAATAGCCTATGAGAAATTTTACAAGAAAATTCTGGCAAGCAGTGTTCCCACTGGTACTGCTGGTTTCCTTAGGAACAAGTGCAGTATTTGCCCAGACGACTATCTCTGGTACGGTTACAGATGCCAGTACCAAAGAGACCTTGGTTGGGGTAAATATCCTGGTAAAAGGCAAAGTGATCGGAACAATCACTGACCTGTCCGGAAAATTTACTCTTAATGTAAATCAAGAGCCTCCCTTTACCCTGATCTTTTCCATGGTAGGGTACAACACCCAAGAGGTGGACGTCACCGGAGGTGTTTCGAATTTGAACATCACCCTGGAAGAGTCTTCCATCATGGGACAAGAGGTAGTGATATCTGCATCCCGAGTAGAGGAAAGCATCATGAAGTCTCCGGTATCCGTGGAGAAAATGGACATTATTGCCATTCGTGAAGTTCCTCAGGCAAGTTTCTTTGATGCTTTGAACAATCTCAAAGGAGTAGAGATGAATACGCAATCACTCACGTTTAAGTCTTTCAACACTCGGGGATTCAACGCAAACGGCAACGTGCGTACCGTTCAAATGATCGATGGGATGGATAATCAGGCCCCCGGACTTAACTTCTCTGTCGGAAACATCGTGGGTATTTCTGAGCTGGATCTGGAAAGCGTGGAACTTCTTCCAGGTGCCTCTTCTGCACTCTATGGACCCAATGCAATCAACGGTATCCTGTTGATGAATTCGAAAAATCCTTTCCAGTATCAAGGATTGTCTGCCAATGTAAAAACTGGCTTTATGAATGAAGATAGCCGTACTCAGCAAGGAACAGGCTTTTATGATTTCAGTGCCCGATATGCTAAGGCTATCAATGACAAGTTTGCTTTTAAGGTGAACTTCTCCTATTTGAGAGCGGATGACTGGCAAGCCAATGACTTCAGAGATCAATCCTTACTTAATGGATCAACCATTGAAAATGGAACAAGACTGAATAATCCAGGATACAACGGGGTCAACATCTATGGCGATGAAACCAATGTGAACATGTATAGCATCGCCCAATCCATGATCGCTGCCGGTGCACTTCCTGCTGCGGCATTGCCTTTGGTCCCTCAGACCTTTGTCTCCAGAACGGGCTACCGAGAATCAGATCTTGCGGATTACAATACCAAGTCAATCAAATTCAATGCTGCTTTGCATTATAGAATCAACGACAGAGTGGAAGCTATCCTTCAGGGAAATTATGGAGCGGGAACTACTGTATATACCGGTGCCGACCGATATTCCATTGCCAACTTCAACTTAGGTCAGTATAAGGCAGAGTTGAGAGGCTCCAATTGGTTTTTAAGAGCTTATACCACTCAGGAAAGATCCGGTGATGCATTTGCCGTAGGTATTGCTGCTCAGGGGATCAATGAAGCCTGGAAGCCCAGCACTGTTTGGTTCCCACAATATGTAGGAGCCTACGTACAGGCCCTTCAGGGAGGACTTACCGGAGATGCAGCTCACCAAGCTGCCAGAGCATTTGCGGATCAAGGCAGACTAGTCCCTGGTACCCCAGAATTCGAAGCTGCCAAAAACAAAGTGGTTACCAAACCTATCCCTGGTGATGCCTCTGGTGTTGGAGCTCAGTTTGTAGACAAAACCAACCTTTATCATTTTGAAGGATCCTACCAGTTCAAAAATATTGAATGGGCTGACTTTGTCATGGGTGCGAATTATAGAATCTACCAATTGAACTCAGAAAAAACTCTCTTCGCTACAGATGAAAACGGAGAAGAATTCACCATCAATGAATTCGGTGGATACTTCCAGGGTGCCAAAAGAATGTTTGATGACAAATTCAAATTGACTGCATCCATCCGATATGATAAAAATGAGAACTTTGAAGGACAGTGGTCCCCAAGAGTTTCCGGGGTTTATTCCGTAGGCAACCACAACTTCAGAGCTTCTTACCAGACTGGTTTTAGAATCCCGACTACTCAGGATCAATACATAGACCTTGTAACTCCACAGGCGAGATTGATCGGTGGTTTGCCTCTATTCAGAGATAGATATAATTTCAATACGAACCCTGTTTATACCTTAGCAACCGTTACAAACTTTGGTACTGCTGTACAGGAAGATGCCCAAAAACCAGAAGTAAGGCAAGCTGCCGTGGATAGAGCAATTGAGGCATTGATTGCACAAGGGATCACTCCAACACCAGCTTTGGTTGCGAGTTTAGCAGCTCAATTTGTTCCTGTGATAGCTGCGGAAATGAACCAAGATAAAAAAGTGGCTTACGAAACAACTACTTTCAAGCCGGAGATTGTAAAATCCTATGAAATCGGTTACAAAGGATTGTTTGCCAACCGGTTGTTGGTGGATTCTTATGTGTATTTCAACCAGTTTGAAAACTTCATCGGAGGTCAGGTGCTGATTCAGGATAGAAACTACAATCCTCAAAATCCTGCTTCAGCGCTAGGTTTGAATTTGCTTTCTGCCAATACCCGAAACGTCTATTCCATGCCAGTCAATAGAACTGAGATCATTAAGTCTTGGGGTTGGGCCTTGGGAATGGATTACAAATTGGCTAAAGGATATAGCTTAGGAGGAAATGTGTCTTATAATACGCTTTCTAATTTGGAAGATTTTGCGGAGACAGGTTTCCAGCCAGCTTTCAATACACCTGAATACAGATATGTACTCAACTTCGCCAACAGAGAAGTTGTTGAAAATGTAGGATTTGCACTTTCTTACCGTTGGCAAGGTGAATTCGTATGGCAATCTTCTTTCGTGGGACCAGCTGTATCCACCCAGCAGAAATCTGTAATGCCTGCTTTCGGAACCTTTGATGCGCAATTGAGCTACAAGCTGAAAAACATCAAGTCAATCTTGAAACTCGGCGGAACCAACCTATTCAGCAGCGGATACCGTCAAGCCTGGGGTAACCCGACTGTCGGAACCATGTACTATGTGAGTTTGACTTTCGACGAATTTCTGAATTAAATTAATTTGACCACCAACCGTAAAGCCATTCCTTCGGGGATGGCTTTTTTATTTTGTTGGAATTCAGATTTACCTCCAGGCTTCCTGGGTAAGATTTTTAATCACTCCATACGGCTTCTATAAAGTTTCAAATTCCTTTCCTTATCAAAGGCTATCTCCACCAAAAAATCAAGAGAAATGAAAGCAACTAACCACTGAATTTTTAAGGTGTTTCTTTCACTTGGGGATAGACTGATAAGCGTAAGAGGCGGATATAAAAAAAAGCGGCCCTGGTTAGAACCGCTCTTTGCTACTTTTTCAGCGTGTGTGATTAGTGCACCTCTCCCATCATTTTCCTCAGAATGGGTTTGAGTAGAAATAGGACTAAAGCCGAACCGATTACCGTGTACACGATCATCATAAACTGGTCCGGCATTGCGGCAATACCTTCCTCAGTTCCCCCACTCGCCTCACCGGCTACTATTCCGGCAATCAGGTTGCCCAAGGCTACCGAAAGGAACCAAATCCCCATCATTTGGCCTCCGTACCCATTCGGCGCCAATTTGGTCACCAAAGAAAGGCCTACAGGAGACAAGCTCAATTCCCCAAAAGTATGCAGCAGATAAGTAATGATCAGCCAGCTGGGAGCTGCCAATTCACCTGATGCAGCGATTTTGGTAGCGAAATACATGACAAAGAATCCGAGCCCCAACAGCAACAAACCAAAGGTGAATTTAAGCGGAGAGCTTGGCTCTAAATTCATTCTTCCCAGCCATACCCAAAGGGCTGCAAAGAACGGAGCAAAAATGATAATAAACAGAGAGTTGATGGATTGGAAATAACCGGTAGGAATTTCCCAGCCCATGATCCTGCGATCGGTAAAGCGCTCCGCAAAAAGATTTAAGGTGGATCCTGCCTGTTCAAATCCAGACCAAAACATGGCAGAAAAAATAAACAGGATGGCGATTACACCCACCTTGTTTTTATCAGCTTTAATGAGCCCTCCAAAAGCGATCACATAGCCGAGATATCCAAAGGCCACAATCGCGATCACTGTTCCTGATGCCCCGGCAATGGCTGATGCATCAATAGGAACAATTCCGGTAAATAAGATTACTAAGATAATTCCAAGAATCACTCCGATGAGAGTGGTTGCTTTTCTGAGTTTTTTCTGAGACTCCAGCTCTATAGGAGTATTCAATGCAGGAGCTTCCCCAAATCCTTCCAAAGATCCCCCGGTTAATTTGTATTGAATCAGGCCAAAAACCATCCCTAAACCGGCCAATCCGAAACCAAGGTGCATATCATACTCAGCCACGGTGGAGCAGGCAATAGGAGCGATAAATCCTCCCAAGTTTATTCCCATGTAGAATATGGAAAAACCAGCGTCCCGTTTGGAACTCCCAGCCGGATAAAGTTGCCCTACGATGGAGCTGATGTTGGGCTTGAGTAAGCCAGTTCCCAACACAATTAAAATCAAACCCAAAAAGAAGGAATTGGTATCCAAGGAGGTCAAGGCTTCTTTTGGACCGGAACTCCCATTGATCCAGTTTTCAATGCCCGGAACAGCCATCATGAAATGTCCCAGCGCAATAATGATCCCTCCGTACCAAACTGATTTCTTTAATCCAAAAAGTCTATCAGCCAGCCAACCTCCGGGTAAGGCCAATAGATAAACTCCCATGGTATAAAGGCCATAAATTGCTCCGGCTGTTTTGTCATCAAACCCCAACCCTCCATCGACAATGGTTTTTGTCATAAAGAGAATCAACAAAGCGCGCATTCCATAATAGCTGAAACGCTCCCACATTTCTGTGAAAAAAAGTGTCATTAGCCCTTTGGGGTGTCCAAAAGCTGTTCCTCCTTTAAATTCTGAATTGTTTAAATTTTCCAAGCGGTGATTGGTTTGGTGATATAAATTTTACAATGATAAGCCATTTTAGGCCTTGTTTCCAAAGAAATTTAGGCTTGAAAAGGATGAAAAATTATGAATTCTATAATTCTTCCTCATGAAAATTTCTCTTTTTACCTAAATCTCAACTTTTATCGAATATTGCTAAGGAAATCATCTTCGAAATCGATTGAAAAGCGAAATTTCGCAGATTTTGTTGGTTTGGATTGAAATTCATTCCTTAATTTTGAGGAGACAATTTTCAGATTATAAACCCAACAATCTATGCAGGACCTAGTTCTGGAATCCCAATCTCAATCTATTTCTGGCCTCGATCTTCACACTACTGGAAAAGTTTATCTGAATCTTTCTCCAGCGGAGTTGGTCGAGCATTCCCTCGCAAGAAAAGAGGGATATTTGACTTCCACCGGAGCTTTGATGGCTGACACGGGGAAGTTTACCGGTAGATCGCCCAAAGACCGATACCTCGTCAAGGATGATCTCACCGAAGATGCCGTATGGTGGGGAGACATCAACATCCCGGTTTCCGAAGATCAATTCCAGAATCTTTTGGACAAAATGACTAAGTACCTTTCCGACAAGGATCTTTTTGTGAGAAACGCATTTGCCGGAGCAGACCCAAACTATCGCTTGAATCTTCAGGTCATCAATACTTGGGCATGGCACAATTTATTTTGTCACAACATGTTCCTCAGACCCAACCCAGAAGAACTCGAAAACTTTCAAGCCGATTTTACAATTCTTTGCGCTCCGGGATTTGAAGCTGATCCTGCTGAAGATGGACTAAAGAGTCCAAATTTTGCGATCATCAATCTTTCCCGAAGAATGATTTTGATCGGCGGAACCGGGTATGCGGGGGAAATGAAAAAGGGAATTTTTTCAGTGCTGAATTTTATTTTACCACATCAGAAAAATGTGCTTTCCATGCATTGCTCTGCCAATGTTGGAAATGACGGGGACACCGCGATTTTCTTTGGACTATCGGGAACGGGAAAAACCACCCTCTCGGCAGATCCTAACCGACAATTGATCGGTGATGACGAGCACGG
>JAJLJS010000236.1:0-6181 GCA_033844545.1 Cyclobacteriaceae bacterium
CCCAAGTATTTGATCAGTACCGGTACAGCGACTGTAATGGATTTTAACCAAGATGGCTTTCCTGACCTTTTTGTAGGCGGAAAAATCATTCCCGGTAAATATCCCCAATCGCCTTCCTCCAAAGTGCTCATCAATGACGGAAAGGGAAATTTCAAAGATCAAAGCGAGGCCTACTTATTGGATGCAAAATTGGGTATGTTGACCGGATCGGCCGCTCAGGATCTTAATGGAGATGGAATTGAGGACCTAATTTTAGTAGGTGAGTGGATGGCTCCAAAAGCGCTGATCTTGGAAAATGGCAAACTCATCGACAGAAGTAAGGAATACTTTCCAGAGCATCTTTCGGGCTGGTGGAATACCCTTAAGCAAACCGACTTGGATGGAGACGGAGATTTGGATTTGATCTTGGGAAACCTAGGCCTGAATACTCAGCTTAAGGCTAGCGCGCAGTTTCCTTTGAATCTCTATGCCGGTGATTTTGACCAAAATGGAAGCATTGATCCGATCATTGAATGCTATGTAGGAGACGGAATGTATCCCTTCCCAAGCCGGGATGAGCTTTTGGACCAAATGGTGAGCATGCGAAGCAAATTCACAGATTACGCCAGCTACTCCAAAGCAAAAATGGGCGATTTATTTTCCAAGGAAGAGTTGGAAAAAGCAGAGAAATTGGGAATTCACACCTTAGAATCCATCCTATTAGAAAATGTTGGGGGTAGATTTCAGGTAAAAACTCTCCCTCGGATCGCACAAAGCTTTCCTGTCTACGCCATTTCTGTTTTGGATATCAATCAGGATGGAATTTTAGACATTTTGCTCGGAGGTAACCAATCCTTTGCCAGAATCAAAATCGGAAAAATGGACTCAGGTAAGGGGCTGGTATTAGTGGGTGATTCTTCCGGTGAATTTACTCCCCTAAGCCCCAGCCAAAGTGGGCTCGAAATCAAAGGCGATATCAAGTCTATTCTAGATTTCCACCAAGGAAGTGTTCAATTCCTGATTTTCGGTATAAATCAAAAACCAGTTCAAGTTTATCAAGTGCAATGAAGAATTTAACCCTTTCCTTTTTCTTGCTTATAGGTTTGACGGGGTCAATATTCGCTCAGAAAAAAAACCTGGATTGGCCAAAAATCTATTCTGACCAGCTTTTTAAACTTACTGAAGTGATGGTCACCGATGTAGCAAGTCCACCGGTAGCGGCAAGAATTTATGCCTATTCCACTCTGGCGAGCTATATAGCCATGCAGCAAGCTGGAATGGAATTTAAAAAACCGGACTTTCTTCGGGCTACCCCAATCGAGACAGATCAGTTTCAAACCCATGTTTCCGGAATTTCCAGCTTTGAATTCCCTGCGATTTATGCCATGCTATTGGTGGGTGAAAAAGTAATGCCTTCAGGGTATTTGTTGAAAAAAGCCCAAACTGACTGGATCGACTGGGGATTGAAGAATAAGTTGATTGATAAGAAAAATCAAGATCAATCTCTCAGATTTGCACAGGAAGTAGCTGATTTTGTGCTGGGAATTGCCAAAAAAGATGGATACATCCAACTAACAGCCCTGCCTCGCTATACCCCCAAAGAAGGTGAGGGCCATTGGTACCCTACTCCTCCAGCCTATATGGCTCCGGTGGAGCCGGAATGGAGAACTATGAAAACTTTCTTCCTCAGGAACCTGCCGGACTTCGATCCTAAACCTATGGCTCCTTTTGACTTAGAAAAAGGGAGTTCGTTCCAAACACAATTGGAAGAAGTATATACCGTCACCCAAAACCTAACCGAAGAACAAAAATTGATTGCCAATTTTTGGGATTGTAATCCCTTTAAAGTGGAATTCTCAGGTCACATGGCCATTGGCGTCAAAAAAATCTCTCCAGGTGGACATTGGATGGGAATCACAGGGATTGCTGCTCAGAAGGCGAAATTGAGCTTTTCAGAAACTACCTATATCCACGCATTGGTAGGCATGACTTTGCATGATGCTTTTGTCTCCTGTTGGAAAGCCAAATACGATACCCATCGAATCCGACCGGAAACGGCGATTAACCAAAAAGTCGATCAAGCCTGGAGACCACTACTGCAAACACCTCCTTTCCCGGAATACACCTCCGGTCATTCGGTCATCTCCACAGCTTCGGCAGTGGTATTGACGGCATATTTTGGAGATAATTTCTCTTTCTTAGACACTTCCGAACTCTACTTTGGTCTACCTGAAAGACCTTTCAATTCCTTTTTGGAAGCCTCTCAGGAAGCCGCTATTTCCAGACTTTATGGGGGAATTCATTTTCGGGATGCCATTGAAAACGGAGTCGAACAAGGAGATAAAATCGCCCGATACATCCTTCAGCAGACCCAATTTTAACCATGCATTTATTCATCCCTGTCCTTCTCGCCTTAATTTCAGCTTTCCAAGTTCCAAAGCCTGAGGCCAAAGCTCAAAAGCCAAATATAGTCTTAATATTCGCAGATGACTTGGCTTATGGAGATTTGGGAATTTATGGAGCAAAAGGCTGGAGCACACCCAATCTGGATCAATTGGCAAAAGACGGGGTTCGTTTTACCCAATTTTATGTACCCCATGCCGTCTGTACTGCATCAAGGGCGGCATTGCTCACCGGCACTTATGCCAATCGACTGGAATTGTATGGAGCTATAGATCACAGTGCCAATCATGGTTTAAACCCGGATGAGACTACGATCGCAGAAATGCTGAAAGCCAATGGCTATCAAACGGGAATGGTGGGAAAATGGCATTTGGGCCATCATCCGGAATTCTTACCTACAAGGCAGGGATTTGACAGCTATTTCGGTCTTCCCTACTCCAATGACATGTGGCCCAACCATCCGGAAGTTAAAGGATATTATCCCCCGCTTCCATTGATCGAAGGAGAAACCACCATCGCCTATTTGGAGGATCAGCGTGAGCTTACTTCTTGGTATACCCAAAAATCCTTGGAATTTATCGATCAGCATCAAGGCCAACCTTTTTTCCTATATCTGGCCCATAGCATGCCACATGTTCCCTTGTATGTGTCCGATAAGTTCAAAGGCAAATCAGAACAGGGACTTTATGGAGATGTCATGATGGAAATTGACTGGTCTGTAGGTGAGATTCGAAAGAAACTTCAAGCCTTGGGTTTGGAAGAAAATACGCTGATCATTTTTACCTCAGACAATGGTCCTTGGCTATCCTATGGAGGACATGCTGGTCTCCAGGGAGGACTTCGGGAAGGGAAAGGAACTTCTTGGGAAGGAGGAATTCGGGTACCGGCAATCTTCACCTGGCCGGGGACTATTCCAGCCGGAACTATCCAAAATCAAGCTGCGATGACGATTGATCTATTGCCGACTTTGGCTAAAATAACGGATTCCAAGCTCCCTGATCTTCCCATAGACGGACGGGATATTTGGCCAATGATGATAGGAAAATCAATGGAGGACAAACCTTATTATGCCTATTACAATAAAAATGAACTCCAGGCAGTGATTTACGGCAAATGGAAGTTGGTTTTCCCGCATACTTATCGGACCATTCCTTCTGATGCCATCCTGAGAAATGATGGTCTCCCCGTCAAATACACCAATATCAAATTGGAAAAGGCAGAACTTTATGATCTTTCTAAGGATATGGGTGAGACCAATGATCTTTCTGCTCAAAATCCTGAAATCCTGACTTTAATGAATGGATTTGCGGAAACTGCCCGAAAAGATCTCGGAGATGCTCTCACGGAAAGGGAAGGAAACGGCAATCGAAAGGCTGGGAGAATCGGGAATTAATGAAGGCTTAAGGTTTCGTCATAAAAAACAGCAAGCAATTCTCCCGTGAAGGCATCCAAATACATCGTTCTTGAACGGATCAAACCATTTTCCTTCTTTTCCATCTGTTTCGAAAAAACCCAAGCAAACGTATCTCTTCTTGGGTAATATTCAAAAATTGGCTGGCTGGAGGTATCTAGATCATCAAAATTTTCCTGGGCAGATTTAGTAATTTCCTGAACAGGCTTTAGATCCCAGTTTGCCACCCTTTCTCCTTTATGGAAAGCAAAAATCGGAAATTTTGGAGGGACAACCATCGTCCCATTGTCCAAATAAACCAATTCAGAGGTGTACTGCGCAATGCCTTTCTCAGGATCAGAAAAGCTTAGGCATACCCTGTAGGATTTTGTCCCAGGGGGATAAGAATTCTTTACGCCCAACCTATTCATCAGATCAGTATCAAATTGGTGAGCAGTAGAAATGTATAATTTTTGAAATGCAGCTGGACCTATTCTGGCTATTACCTGTTTTTTGATCTGTTCCGCTACATTCTCTGGTAAATCCTCCCATCTTCTGAATGGCTTAGGGTAATAGCTTCTCATGATGGGAATACCGCACCAATTAAAAAATAGGCCCTTTTCCTCTTCCCGAAAATTGGGATCTTTATCCAAAAACACCTCTAGGGTATCCTTCCTTTCGAGATCAATTTCAATCCATTGTGGCAAATAGTCTCTTTTTTCAATACTTAAAAAATACCGATGCTTCCCTGAGGCCTGAAGATCAGAATACGGAGGAGCAATGGAATAATAGTCAGATCCATTGCTCTTTAAAGTCGAGTAATTGATGTAACCATCTTGAATGACCTCACAGTCGTATTCCTTCAAGGTTTCTCCGGAGCTTTTGTCAAGTATTCGGTAAAAAGCCTGACATATTCCGGAATGAGAAAGAAATACTACCTGAAAAAAAATCAGAATTAGTCGAAATCTCATCAATCTGAATTTCTTACAACTTAATAATTAATTGGAATAGTTTCCACTCCAATTCACCTCTTTTTCAAAGAAATTCAGGATTTCATCCAAAATAACGGATACTTCTTCTCTGTTTAGCTTTTTATCAACTTGGTAATTCCCCTTAAAATTGCTGATTTTCCAAACCTTTTCAAGGTCTTTTTCAGTCAGGTCAGGTTGGATCATTTGGAGAAAAATCAAAAGTCTCGCTGGAGTCAAGTAATCCCCTGAGGCCCCCCAATAATCCTTCAACTGAGGATACAGCGGCTTAAGTCCGGAAATCAATTCATACTCAGTAACCAATCTTTCCGGATAAAACCAAGTTTGGTTGGCCCATAAATAAGGGACACCTACTCCTTCCAAAATTCCTGCAGCGCCTGCTTTTTGCATGGCTTGATAATGAGGATCTTGAGGATTCATGTCCAAAAATGGCATCAGATAGGCTCCTTGATCCAGTAGTTTTTGTTGGACTGACCGGATAGATACCTGATCCAAAGGTTTGGCTTCCTCCAAAGCCACCGTTGCCAAAACTCCGGCAGCTTGTCCTATTCCCAAAACCACCGGCTGAAGTCGGGTAGCTCCGTTGACGATATTGGAGACAGAAATGCTTTTTTCAGCCAGGATAAGCGCCGGATGCATTTTGGGGACCAAAGCTCCCAAAGGAATAGTATAGGAGGGCACCCTGATTTTGATAAAATCTATTGACGGTGCATCCGGATTTTTTTTGTGATGGTGATCTATGGTATAATCTCCTACAGCCACTCCAGTCCGAAACAATGGATTGGGTGCTTCGTAGGGAGAAAGTACATAAGGCAAGGTGAAATCTACCACCCCACGATACCTCCTCGATTCTCGATGGTACGGGATCATTGGCAAATCATCTGCGGTAGGATACTCATCTTCCGCTAAGCCCAAATGAGAGTAGCCAAGCTCATGCTGGATATAATAAACAAATCTTAAGGTGGTTTGCTTGGCTTTCTCAATTTCTACCTCTCTATCTTCCGGACTCAATTCCACCAAATTCACGTAATGATCATTCCCGCAATTCGGCCAATTGATCATGTATTTCCCATTCGGCAATTTCCCATAGGCCAGCATCTTGTCACAATCCAAGGTAGGGGCGTTCTCTGTGATAGGATCCGCATGAGCACAAGCGCAGGCAAATTCTGCTGGATCATAATTTTCAGGCTTGGGAATAGTTTTGTCTGCTCCTTTGCCATAATCCTGCAAGGTCGCAACAAGAGTCAAGTCCTGGACAATATCATTTCCGATCTCAGGGGCAAACTCTTCCCCTATTTCATCTCGGGAATCCATCCCCAGTCTATAGGGTAGCTGTTGAGAAGCTGCTACATCTCCGAGTTCGGTGGCATCAATCAGGATTGGGGCTTTTACGGTATGTTTCTTTCCGTTTTTTTGGAAA
>JAJLJS010000237.1:0-2705 GCA_033844545.1 Cyclobacteriaceae bacterium
AAAAGCATTCCGTTCATTAAAAGGAATTTTTCTCCACCCTGATCCAGGTAAAAATTGGCAACAAATTCCTGGCTGAATGCCCGAAGATCCAGCTCATACACTACTCTAAACGGTCCACTTTGAAGGGAAATAATATTGGAATCACCATTGAATTTTGGAATGCCGGTAGGGGCCTTTTGTCTTAAAAAATCATTGCGATCCGTCAATGAAAATATTACCGTGGAATCGCCAAGTCCTATCCAAACCTTGTCGATCAATTGGGGAAAGGAATTGAAAATTCTCCGAGTAAATCCTGTCAACTCTCCTCGTAAATCATCCTTATCCAGATTTGAATTTTCCAAATAATTCAGGAGCGAAGTGGATTCAGAAGTAAATCTTTCAATTTCTGTTTCCAATCCCCGGGCGGCTAAAGCGGTTTGCTGAGACAAAAAATCCTTTCTGGAATCAATCTGAGTCTGGGAAATCGCATTAAAAAATCCTATTCCAAGGAGAACTACCAAAATTACCAGGACTGTTCCAGCCACAGTAATTAGCCAAAAATTATTCCGGAGTGGTAGATTCTTAAACATTAATTTGAGGGCATAATTTGAATTATGTTCCAGTCTATCCCCTCCAAAGGTCTGCAAATAGCCTTTCGCAGGTATTTTTCCTCCTTAAAATGAAACTCTTCATTTTTGTGCAATAAAAATTCCTGAGCCATATTTCTGACCTCTCTGCTTTTGCTATTGAACAAGTTAAAATCGGAAATTCTGAAAAACTCAGATTTTACGGTTTCCCGGTACACATGATTTTTTAACGGAGGCATACTCAGCATTTCAATTGCTCCTGATTTTCCGGCTATTATATCCCCTTTACTATTGATCAGCAGAAATTCACCGGGATAAGATTCAAAATTGGTTTGGATCACATCGTCAACTGTAAAATCGGCACCGAGGACCGCAAACAATTTATCTCCGCGATAAATGGGATGGACTACTGACAAAATCCACCCCTTGCCTGCTGGGTCTACATAAGAATCTTTGATCCAGACTATTTCCTTGGAGGGATTATTCACTTCATTGGCTGCGTAGTAAAAATTAAAGGCAGTTACGTCCAGGTTTTCATCGACGATATTCTGATGGTCATAAGAGGGATAAACTCTGCTGACCTGCCTGGCGGAGTTGGAATAAACCTGAGAAATTATCGGATTCAGGTTCATAAACTCCCGAAATTTCACATCCAGAAAATTGGTAATCGCCACTTCCTCCAGAGCCTTTTCCCGGTCTGGGGTAGTGTTCAAAATTATAACAGAACTCAAAGAAGAATCTTGCTGGGGCAAATTGGTTGAGAAAGCGCCATTGAACTGATACTTTGAAAAATCGGCCACTGCCTTTAGCGAATCCCATTTCGCAAGTTGATTTTCATAGAAATGGGCTAAGGTATCCAAATGGTTGCTCAAAATGGATCCTTGGGACTGGAGCTCATGGGTGAGTTTTATCAGGTCGGAAAATTCTTCCTCATTTTTTTCTTGAGTAGGATTACACCCCACAAGTATCAAAAAAATTAAAATCCAGAATTTATTCATTTACAGAAAGGCATTTTGGGGAAATTATAAATTTTCCATCTGCCTTCGAAATGATTTGCCCATTTCTTCAAATCTGTTTTTTACTCCTTCAAAAAAATCACCTGCCAAAAATGCTTCCAATTCCTCCTCTTCCAAAACATCCATTTCATTGAGCTTAAAAGTTTGCTCCATCGGACCCAGTTCAAATTTGAGGATGTATTTATTGTTCCAGGAGAAAATACTAACCCGTATTTCCTCCCGGACCAGTTCTTTCACCACTCTCATTGCGGTCTTTGGACTTCACTGGTGTAGCTTATGGTTGATTTCAAGGAGGAAGCTACCGAGCAATATTTATCCACAGACAGGGCCACGACCTTGGCAAATTCTTCTTCCGTAGCATCAGGAGAAACCAATACAAACTTCAGGGCAATGTCTGTATAAAATGCAGGCACTCCATCATTTCGGGTACCTTCCGCCTCCACAAAAAAATCCACGATTTCTCTTCGCTTCTTTTTCATCATCAATACCGCGTCCACAGATGCACAGCCTCCTAAAGCAGAAAGCAACAAATCCATGGGGGATTGTGCATGTTTATGCTCTGGGTCATACATGTCGATTTGGACCACATTGCCCTGTGGATTTCTGGATTCATATTCTAAATCCGCCTTCATGCGGACGGTAACATTGCGTTTATTCGCCATTTGATTCAAGATTTTTGATTTCAGATTTCTGCCTTCTGACTTTACATGTTCCTTCTATACTGCCCCCCTACCTCATACAAGGCATGGGTAATTTGTCCCAAGGAACAATATTTGGATGCTTCCATCAGCTGTTCAAAGACATTTTCATTATTCACAGCCGCTTTCTGCAAAGCCATCAGGAGATCATGTTCCAAACCGGCATAGGTTTGATGTAAGTTCCTTAAGGTCTGAATTTGATTTTCTTTTTCCTCAAGAGTTGCCCGAATAACTTCTCCGGGAATAATGGTCGGAGACCCGTCAGAGGACAGGAAGGTATTCACCCCGATGATTGGGTATTCACCGGTATGCTTGAGCATTTCATAATGCAGGCTTTCCTCTTGGATTTTGCCGCGCTGATACATGGTTTCCATGGCTCCGAGTACTCCACCTCTTTCGGTAATCCGATCAAATTCTGCATAAAC
>JAJLJS010000238.1:0-25411 GCA_033844545.1 Cyclobacteriaceae bacterium
TCATTTTGGGACAAAACGGTGGTAGGAATCCGAATCAGACGGATGCCCCGATGGGAAATGGCCGCAGCAAAACCGACCATGTCCAAAACAGCACCACCTCCAATCACAGCAATGTAGGAATGCCGGTCAATACCAAAGAGATGCGTGGCCTCCACGATCTTTTGGTATTCGGATTCCTCATTTTTACAGGCTTCGCCACCGACAGCGATCATGGGTTCGGTGGCCAAAGTGAAGACATCTGCATGTGCCAAAGCATAGTTTTTCACTTCAGAGATCAAGCGGGGATGCGTTTCGGCTATTCCGCTATCGATGACAAAAAGTACCTTGGGCACGCGCTCGCCACGAAGGACATTCGCTAGGATTTGATTTTGTGGATCAAATAGATTCTCTGTAAACGCTACCGGGTAGCGGAAAGGAACCGAAAAGGACTGTTCGAGAATCGTATTCATAAATTTAGGCAATAGGTTATTCAGGTATTTTCTCTTCCTAAAGACAATAATGGACGAAAATTGGTTTAAATAACGCTCAGGTTACGGCAAATTTCTTCGCTAACCAAAGCGAAATGGGAAGAAGCAGCAAAACGATGATTCCAATGGGCCATCCCGAAAAGGCAGAAGCCAAAGAAGCATTGACAAGGATGAGTGAAATCACAGCTGCTTTCACAGATTTGCCGATGAATTTGGGTTCTTGGGTTCGGATGGCTTTTGCCAAAGGAGGAAAGATCATATAGCCCAGCAAAGCTAAAAAAGGAATCACTTGCAGGTATCCCGGACTCTCCAGATAGGCCAAGCCAAAAATCGCTAAGAAAATGGATGCATACATTCCTGCACCTGCGAAAAGTGCTTTTCGGTTTTTTCCATGCACTTCTCCCCGGCTGATCATGGTGATGGCGGCTACATAAATCAAAGGCAAAAGACCGATTGGCCAGATTTTTTCCAGCACTTCCGGAGCCACACTTACACCAAGCAGAAGATTTCCGGAACGGCAAAGTCCCATATTGATCGGACCTAAAATCCGCTGATGCTTCCCCCAGTAATCATAGAGCACAGCACAGGCGGCCACAGCAATGGCTAAAAATCCGGCGATTGGATTGACCTGAAAGGCGCAAATAATCCCAAAAACCAAGAGTAGAGATGACATCCAAAAAGCAGTTTTCTCGGAAGCTCTCCCGCTGGGAATGGGGCGCTCAGGCCGCTCAATAGCATCTAAGTCTGCATCTGCCACATCATTGAAGGCTACTCCACCTGCATACAATCCGATTGTACTCAATGAAAGCCAGAGGAGATTCCACCAAAATTGCTGGTCCCCATAGATCCAGTTGGTGGCCATATAATCCCATGCACCTGCAATGGCAAAACCCGCCCAGATGTCTGCGATCGCAGTGATCACATTGGCTGGGCGGGTTACCTGTAGATAAGCGAAAAGCTTGGTATTTTTCATGGATTAATTTTCTACCCGATCGGCAGGACCCTCGACACGGGGCACCTGACCTCCGCGAAGTACGGAATTTCCTCCCAATTTTTTGGTCTGATCGATCGGCGGAGCTTTGAGCCAATCGTCTTCATGCATTTGTCCACTGAGACCAAATACAGTGAGAGCATTTTGGTACGTAGTCAGCCTTACATGCTCTTCAGGAATTCCCATTTTGCGCATCAGGGCCGCTGTCTTTGGAACAGCGATCGGGTCAGAAATCCCCCAATCTGCCGCAGAATTGACGATAATTCGTTCAGGGCCGTATTGCTTGACAATCTCGACCATGCGCTCGGAACCCATTTTGGTATGTGGATAAATAGTAAATGCTGCCCAAAATCCTCGATCCAACACTTCTTTTACCGTCTCTTCATTGTTGTGATCGACGACCACCCATCCCGGATCCATGCCATGCTCTTCGGCGACATCCATGGATCGGGTGGTTCCCCGTTTTTTATCCCGATGGGGGGTATGGATCAAAACCGGGAGATTTACATCCTTCGCCAATTCCAATTGGAGACGATAAAATTTATCCTCCGCTTCGGTCTGATCGTCATATCCGATTTCCCCAATTGCCACTACCCCTTCTTTTCCGGCATAAAGCGGAAGTAGTTCCATCACCTGCTCTGCCAGGGGTACATTGTTGGCTTCCTTGGAATTCAATCCCATAGTGCAATAGTGCACGATTCCAAACTGACTGGCGCGGAACCGCTCCCAGCCGACCAATGTGGAAAAGTAGTCTTTGAAAGAACCTACTTCCGTACGCGGCTGACCCAGCCAAAAGGCAGGTTCGATGGTGGCGACGATGCCTGCTTTGCGCATGGCTTCGTAATCATCTGTGGTTCGGGAGACGAGGTGAATATGGGGGTCTATGTACATTTCCATGGTTGTATCGATGTGGATAAGTTTTTGAAATTATTTGAATTTAGCCTGATTACGCTCTTTTTTCCTGAAAATCTTTTCCGATTTTCTCCCAAGAGATTTCTCCGTATTCGATGGCGGAGACTGTTTCGGGGAAGGATTTAAGCAGGTCTTTGGCAGGCGCAAAGTCCGATTGATAGGCGGCCAAGACTCCGGCTTCGGATTCCAATTGATCTTCTGAAAAGACGACTTTTTTCAGGTCTTCCAGTAATTTGTCATTGAGAAAAGGAACCACCAAACGCCAAAGTTCCGGCATTACAGGCCGTCCGGCAGCCCAGCGCTCGTGGGCAAAATCCGAAGCGATTTCTGCCAAAGCCTGATTTCTCCTTTCGTCCAAGCCCAAAATCCGATAAATCGGACGCTGCATAAAAATGGACTTCAGGACCATTTGATTCCAGTTGGCCTCCGGAAATCTTTCCCTCGGATAGGGGTTATTCAGCGCAATTGCATCAAAAACAACGGTCATGTTGGTTCGGCAGCCTTCAATCGCCCGGGAGAGCATTTCCTCCTGATAAGGCATTAGCGGCAGAGCTGAATACAAGGCCTGTTGCTCATGCAAGTCCCCCGTTTCAAATAGCTGATTGACCGCTTTGAGCCAAGCTTCTTTTTCAACAGAAAACTGAAGAAGCAGATAAGTTCTTGCGGTCTGCAATACATCCCAATGAGATGGGTTAAAACCGGTAACGAAGCCACTTGCTTGATTTTTTTCAGTTTCAGTCAGATTCAATTGATCTTTTTTGAAGAACCGGGAAGCCTGGGAAAATGCCAGAAAAAACTTGGTAGGAGAGGCATCCGCATTGATTTTTTCCACTTGGGATTTCAGCCAATCATGCGATTTAGAATCAGCTCTTGAAGCCAAAACACCTTCAAAAAAAGCCAATAAGTCAGTTTGGGTTTGCATGTTTTTCTTCGGATTTGAAGCGGAGTTAAAGTAAATCCAAAAGCCTCAGAAAAGCCAAGGAAAATGTGGTGAAAGGAATGAAAAAAGGCTGATTCTGATAAAGATCAGGTATTTCGGAGAGGAGTTTTGCCTGAAAAAATTAACTTTCTGAAGAGAAACGCATTTCCGATGAAAAAGAAAAAGGTAAGCCCTTCTGATAATCAAGAGTGAAGAAAAAAGATCAAAAGGTTGATTCAGGCAAAAGGAACAATTGAACTTCCTGTCGATTTAAATATCCTTCGTGAAAGAAAAACCCTTTTTGAAAATTGAAAACCAACCTCAAAAAATGTTAGACGGAGAGGCTTACGACTCCCGTGATCCCGAACTCCTCGAGCTTTACCATCGGGCCCGGGCCTTAATTTTAGCTTACAATACGTGTGATAGCCGGGATTTGGAAAGGAGAAATGAGCTGATCAGTCAACTTTTGGGAAAGGTGGAAAAAGGCGTTTGGATCGAGACTCCCTTTTTCTGCGACTACGGAGTCAACATCGAAATCGGGGAAAACACTTTTGTCAACACCAATTGCATGTTTCTTGATGACAACAAAATCACCATCGGAAAAAATGGACTAATCGCTCCCTATGTGCAGATTTATACGGCGACCCATCCGCTAAAAGCTTCCGACCGAATCTATCAGGTGGGTGACAGCACACGATATCATACCTCCACCCAACCCGTGACCATCGGCGATAATGTTTGGATTGGAGGAAATTCGGTGATTTTTCCCGGCGTGACCATCGGCAATAATGTGACGATCGGGGCGGGTTCGGTGGTGACCAAAGACCTGCCGGATGATGTGCTGGCCTTTGGGAATCCGTGTCAGGTAATAAAAAGTCTATAAGTCGACTGAGGAATATCCACCAGCGGTTCGCAAAGTTGCCAAACTGGCTCTATTTTTATTTTCTAAACTAAATCAATATGAAAAAAGTGTACCTATATGGTCTCGGATTGATGCTTTTGCTGGCTGGAAAGGTCCAGGCCCAAAACCAGGAAGTTATCAATGCTATTATCAAAGAGGCCAATGAAAATTCCAAGCTGGAGGTACTTGCCCATGAATTAATGGATGGTGTAGGACCCCGACTGGTGGGCTCCCCTCAAATGCAAAAAGCCCACGACTGGGCAGTAGAAAAATACCAAAGCTGGGGAATTACAGCCCGGAACGAAAAATGGGGCGAATGGCGTGGATGGGAAAGAGGCATCACCCATATAGATATGATTGCTCCCTGGACCAAATCCCTTTCCGGGATGCAATTGGCCTGGAGCCCTGCTTCTCCAAAAGGAGGCGTAATCGGTGAAGTGGTAGTCTTGCCTGAATTTTCGGATTCAGTGGCGTTTCAAAAATGGCTCCCTTCTGTCAAAGGTAAATACGTGATGATCTCTGCACCACAGCTTACAGGAAGACCGGAATACAACTGGGAAAAATGGGGAACCAAAGAGTCTCAGGAAAAAATCAAAGCTGATCAATCCAAGGTTGAATCAGACTGGAATGCCCGTCTTCAAAGAACCGGCAAAAACAGAAGAGATCTGCCGCTTGCCTTGGAAAATGCCGGAGCAGCAGGAATTATCACCTCTTATTGGTCCAGAGCATTTGGTGCCAATAAAATCTTTTCCGCCTCCACCAAAAAAGTACCTACTGTAGATCTCTCTTTGGAGGATTATGGCATGCTTTTCCGATTGGCTGAAAGCGGCAAGAAGCCTCAAATTCACCTCAACGCACAATCCAAAGAGACCGGAGTACAGCCTACCTTCAATACCATTGCCGAAATTAAAGGAACTGAAAAGCCCGAGGAATATGTAATGCTCTCTGCGCATTTTGACTCTTGGGATGGTGGAACTGGCGCTACCGATAATGGCACCGGTACTATCCTGATGATGGAGGTAATGCGAATCCTGAAAGAGGTATACCCAAATCCAAAAAGAACCATTTTAGTAGGACATTGGGGATCAGAAGAGCAAGGTCTAAACGGTTCCAGAGCTTTTGTAGAAGACCATCCTGAAATGATGGACAAAATCCAGGTATTGTTTAACCAAGATAACGGAACTGGCAGAGTTGCCAATCTTTCCGGTCAGGGATTTGTGGACAGCTATGAATATCTGGGCCGATGGATGAACAAGGTTCCTAGGGAAATCACTTCCGAAATCGAAACCTCTTTTCCGGGTAACCCTGGAGGTGGGGGCTCTGATTATGCATCTTTTGTGGCTGCTGGTGTTCCGGCATTTAATCTAAGCTCCTTGAGCTGGGACTATGGAACTCAAACCTGGCATACCAATATGGATACCTATGACAAAATTGTTTTTGAGGATGTGAAAAGCAATGCCGTTCTAGCTGCCATCATGGTGTACATGGCTTGTGAAGAACCGACCATGGTTTCCCGGGAAAAGAGGATTCCTTTGAACTTCAGAACCGGAGAACCTACCGAATGGCCTACGCCAAGATCTCCAAACAGAAAAGGAGGAATGGATTAACCATCAAAGGCTCGGGAAAATTTTCCGAGCCTATTTTTTTTCAATTTTTGAATCTATGGCATTTCTTTCATCTAATTCACAGATTACTCAGATAAACACAGATCTTATTTTTCTGTGAAAACCGGTGACATCAGTGAGCTAAAAATCTTTTAATCAAGATATCCCCTCGCCCATTCAATAAAATAAGGCCAGTTCGGTCCCACGGTATGACCTCCTTCATGCTGCCGAAAGGCCAAATCTCCTGAATTCAGATTGGTGCCCAGAGGCGGAAATTCCTGAACGGATAGCGGGTTTTTCCCTAACAACTCATAAACAGGTCCCGCCAAAACTGCTGCATCAAACATTCCCCTTGCATCAATCCACTGTCCCTCTACGGTAGGAGAACCTACCGATATAAACATTGGTCTAGGTGCACACAAGGCAATCAATTCATGCGCATCGATGGGCAAATCGTCCTGATTTAAAGGTCCGGCATATCGGATAAAGTTCGGGGTAAACCAATGGTACTCTCCCGATGAAGCCAAATTTTCAATTTGTTCGCCAAACACTCTTTTTAGCAATTTTGCCCCTCCTGCACCAGATGATCCTATCAATCCCATGGAAAATCTATCGTCATAAGCCATCGTCACCAATGCCGCCTTTCCATACCGGGAAAGCCCCTCGATCACCACTTTCTTCGAATCAACAGTGACATCTGTTTCCAAATAATCCAAGGCACGGCTAGCTCCCCAAGCCCAGGCTTTTAAGGTTCCCCAATCCTCTAATTTTCTAGGTTCTCCCTTATTGACCAATCCGATAATTCCTGATCTCAGTCCTGCTCCGTTGTCCGCTTGGTAGCTGGTGGGGATAATTACTCCAAAACCCCAGCCTTCTTGAATAACCTGCTCCTGCCAGCTAGGACCAGGAGGAGATGGGGGTCTTTGCATCCCTGCAGGCCAGATCCAACCAAATTCCATGACCAAGGGTACCGACTTATCCACATTTTTTGGAACCCCATATTCCAAATCAATGAAAACTTCAATTTTAGGATAATCCGAGTTATCCACAATTCCTTTCATTTTCCGATAGCGGACGGGAATATCCCCGATCAAAGAATCTTTTTCAAAAATCAGTTCCCATTTCACCTCGGGGAGGTTTTTTGGGGTCCTTCCATACATCTCCCGGTCAAACAATTCAAAAAGCTCCTCCCTTCTTCTCTCCCAATCTTCCCGGTCTTTCACTTTGCCTCCGTTTTCAAAAATTAAAGGATCGGGTACATTGACCAAGTTGACTTTGCTTTCATCTGCATTGGCAGCATTGGGAGCCTGAGGATTACCGGAAGGACCTGGGCGGAGATTTTCAATTCCCAATAGATCCAACATCAAGCGATGATCGGCCTGAGAGAGCCGATTGAGACTATCCCGTTGGGTTTGGGAAAGCTGGGAAAATCCATCCAGGCGGAAAATGAAAAGCAGGATGAGCAGAAAGGCGAATATTTTCATAAGTCTAGGGGTTTAAGGTATTATAAGCTAAGGAATAATTGCTGGTTTAGGGCAAAAGATTATCCAAATGGAATCCTGTCCCTTTTCTTTGGCAGAATCAGGCTTGGAGAGCATCGAAGGGATGCTTAACTTCATCAAAACCACCAATCCATGAAAAGACCTTTTATTCTATTGTTTCTCGTCTTCGGCCCATTCCTGACCTGGGCCCAGAGTTTGGCAGACTACCTTTCTGCTCCTTTTCCCAGCTACCTCACGGCAAGTCCTGATGGGAAAACCCTCGCTTGGGTGTTCAATGACCAAGGAGAGCGAAACATATTTTTGGCAAGCTCTCCGGAATTTGAAGTGATACAACTCACTGATTTCAAAGGAGACGAAGGATTGGACTTGGGACCGATTTCTTTTTCCCCTGATGGAAATACTATCCTTTTCGTGAGAGGAAACAGTCGGAACTCATCCGGTCAGCCGGCCAATCCAGCCCAGCTACAAATCAACACCGATAAAAAGATTTATTCTGTGAACTTGGAAACCATGGAAAGAAGATGTTTTGCTCCTGGTTCTTCCCCGGTCTTTAGTCCGGACGGAGAGAAAGTGGCCTTTTTGATGGGTGGGTCGGTTTATCTAAAAGCTGCAAATGACACAAGCGAATCGGTCAAGCAGCTCTTTACAGCAAGAGGAAGCGCTTCTATGTTGGGCTTTTCACCGGATGGGAAATACCTGAGTTTTGTCTCACAGCGTGGCGATCATTCCTATGTAGGACTTTGGAATTTGGAGAAAAAGGAATTGAAATATGCTGAGACTAGCCTTGATTTTGATGCTTATCCGGCCTGGAGTCCAGACGGAAAAAAATTGGCTTACCTCAGAATCCCCAATATCAATAACCTGCTTCCCTTTACTGCCATCAAAGAGTCAAACCCATGGAGCATCCGGATTTTCGATGTGGATAAGTGGGAGGGGAAAGAATTCTGGAAGGCAGATCAGGGTCCGGGATCGGTCATGGTGGACGATTTGCCCGCTCAGTCCGAAAGACTCTGGTGGACCAAAGATGGTTCCTTGGTTTTTCCCTGGGAGAAAAACAACTGGATGCACCTGTACGCTGTAAATCCAACTACCAAGGAGGTCAAACATCTTACTCCAGGAGATGGACAGGTAGAGTGGGTTCACCGATCCTATGACGGCAATTCCCTACTGGTCATGCACAACATTGGGAATATAGACCGAAGGCAGATCTCCCAGCTGGACTTATCCACATTCTCTCTTGAACTAGTCAGCGATCCAAAAACCATCAATTGGGGCGCAGTGACGATCGAAAACGGAATTGCTTTCTTTTCCTCGGACTGGAATAAACCCGGCTGGCCTATGGTCCGGGTAAATGGTCAAACGCTCCCCTTGGCCGAAACCCTATTCCCCAAAAACTTTCCGGACTTCCATTCCCAGCCTCAAGCAATCCAATTAAAGGCCAAAGATGGATTCGAAAGTTTCGGACAGCTTTTTCTACCCAAAGACTACGATTCTGGCAAAAAGTATCCGGCTGTTATTTTTATCCACGGAGGTAGTCGCCGACAAATGTTGCTCGGCTATAATTATGGGGCATATTATTCCAATGCCTATGCGGCCCAGCAGTATTTTGCTTCTCAGGGATACATTGCTTTGACCTTGAATTACAGAAGCGGGATCGGCTATGGAATGGATTTTCGGGAGGCAGAAAACTACGGGGCGGGAGGAGCAAGTGAAGTTCAGGATTTGATGGCAGCGGCAGACTATCTCGCTTCAAGACCGGATGTGGATAAGTCTAGAATTGCCCCGTGGGGAGGAAGCTATGGGGGATATATGACTGCACATGCCTTGAGTCAGGCTCCGGAAAAATTTCATGTCGGCGTAGACATTCACGGAGTACACAATTGGAACAATGACATTCCGGTTTTTGCTCCATGGTACGAGCCGGAAAAGTTTCCCGAAATGGCCGAGTTGGCGTTTAAATCCTCCCCCATGGCCTATGTGGATAAGTGGGAGGATCCGGTGCTGCTAATCCATGGGGATGACGATAGGAATGTACTTTTCTCCGAAAGCATAGAACTGGCGGAAGTACTTAGAAAACAGGGAGTTCATGTAGAGCAACTTGTCTTTCCGGATGAAGTCCATTCTTTTCTTTTGCATCGAAATTGGGTGGAAGCATTAAGCGCCACCTTTGAATTCATCCATAGACACACCTTCGCCCAATGAAAAAGTTATCCACATTTCTACCCCTTCTTTTTCTCCTCATTTTCCCTGCAATCGCCCAGCAAAAAATTCTGGAATCTGCCCTTCAACAGGCACAAATCAATGGGTTTTCCGGAGTAATATTGGTAGCAGAAGATGGAAAAATCCTAATGGAAAAAGCTCTTGGCCTGAGAACCTTTGAGGAAATGAAACCACTACAACCCACTGATATTTTTGAAATGGCTTCTGTGTCTAAGCAATTTACAGCGATGGTAGTGTTGCAGTGCATGGAAAAAGGCTGGCTGAATTTGGATGATCCGGTGGAAAAATACCTGGAAATTCCCTACCCGGGCATCAGTATCCGAAATTTGCTGACCCACACCAGTGGCTTGCCGGATTACCAGGCCATCATGGATGCGCATTGGGACAAAAGGAAAGTCGCTACCAATGAGGACATATTGGAGTACCTCAGACGATATTCTCCCCCCAAGGAATTTGAACCGGGAGAAAAATATGAATACAGCAATACCGGCTATGTGTTATTGGCCAGTATTGTCGAGAAGGCTAGCAAACGGGACTTTATCGAACTTTCCCGGGAATGGATTTTCCAGCCTTTGGGCATGAAAAGTACCGATATCCGAACCTTGGAGGAAAAAGCTGCAGTGCCAAATTTTGCAGTGGGCCACCTCAAAGACGAGGACGGGAATTATGTCAATGCCAATAAATTCCATTCCTCTGACTATACCGTTTGGTTGGGCGGAAGAAAAGGTCCAGGCCGAGTCAGCAGCACAGCGAGGGATTTATTGCTCTGGGATCAGGCGCTTTATTCCGAAAAATTGGTCAAGAAAAGTACCCTGGAAGAAGCTTTTTCGCCCTTCACTCTCAATGATGGAACCAGAAGCTTTTATGGATTTGGATGGGAAGTCGAGCCCAAAAGTCCATTTGGGAAAATGGTCATGCATACCGGAGACAATCCTGGATACAAAACCATCATTGTCCGCTTTATCGAAGAAAACAAAACCATTATTGTCCTGAACAACAACGCACATCCTGATCAGATCAAATTGGTGGAAGCGGCAACTTTGGCTTTGAGGAAGTGGTAATTTAATTGGAAGATTCCAAGATTGGAAAATTGAAAGATTAATCTCCTAGATTCTCTATTGCCTCTACAGCGAATTGGAGTCGGGATTCCTTGTTTCCAGACACGATCAAAAACGGGAATCCGCTTTTTTCTGCCAAATCCAAATACTTTTTGAAGAAATACTGCCGCATTTCTAGCTCTGGATACTCCCGCAAAGGGTCAGGTTCCCAGGGCAAATCCGTGTCGGTCAGCAAAATCAAATCGTATTTTCTTTTGACAATTTGATCCAGTACCCAAGGATCGGTTTTCCCAAACCGATGCTCCGACCAAATGTGGATAACTCGCAAATCTGTATCGCAGAAAAGGAATTTGTTGGCTTTTTGCGCCAGCTGATCCTCTTGAAAAATCTGTCCTTTTCCAATTTCGGCCAAATCCTCGTAGCAATAGGGCCGGTCCAGGTTTTCCAGGTATTCCCGGGCATATTCAGGCACCCAAGGTTCAGTGAAATGATTAGCCAAGTCTTCGGCCAAGGTGCTTTTCCCGGTGGACTCCGGTCCTAAAATCAAAATTCGCTTAGGCTTTTGCATAGACTTTGGCAGATTTGATCCAGGCAAACAAGCCCATAAAAGCCAGAATGGTGAAAAACAAGAACTGGAAGGAGGTAAGAATAAGTCCTTTGTAAAAATATAAGGGCACAGAAACCAAATCTGTGATGATCCAGAAAATCCAGTTTTCCACCTTCTTTTTCGCCATCATCCACATCCCCACAAATGCTGAAGCCGTGGTGAAAGAGTCCCAATAGGGCACATCACTGTCTGTATAGTTCATTAAAACAAAGGATAAAGCTATATAGGAGACCACAAATATCAATCCCGCACTGGACCATCCTCTTGCGGAAAGCCAAGTTACCGGCAAGACGCTTTGATTGGCTTTGGGATGAGTCCACACATACCAACCATAAATGGACATGCTGAAGTAGTAGGCATTGATCCCCATGTCTGCATACAACTTGTATTCAAAGCAGATCCAAACATAAATCAGCGTAGAAATTATCCCGGTAGGATATACCCAGATATTTTCCTTCATGGAGTAAAACACCGAAGCAATTCCAAAAAATACTGCTATGCCTTCTAGCCAAGTCATATTTTGGAGGCCTTCGGCAAATCCTTCCAGGAGAAATTGAAAATCCATGACCCGAAATAACGAAATTTTAGATCATCCCAATCCGGAAGAAGGAGAAAGAATCCGGGGGGAAAACAGAATTTCCCCCCGGAAAGTCATCGGGGAATCTGTGTCAAGGGTGCCCCATTTCTGGCTTTGGTCGCAAAACTGGCAGGTATTGCTGCTGATGGAGTCCTGGTTACATATACAGCAAAAAGGGAATTAGAGACAAAAGTGCCATGATTGGGCTGGAGTGGTAGAGGAAATTCTGCCTCGATCCCTCCATAGATATACCCGACCAAAACTTTGCTTCCTTCCGGAAAATTATTGAGCTGCAATACCCCGTTGGCAAAAGCCATCCCTTTGGCGCTCAACTGAGGATTTTTAATGAAGGGGATACTTGTACCCAATAGCCTGTTGTCAATAATCGGATCAGGAAGGATGTATTCCTGATAGGTTCCTTTCGAGGATCTTTGAAATGTGCTGACATCCGATACGAATGGAAATCCGTCATTTCTTCCCTCCACGGTCACCGTATCAAAAGCTGCTTTTTGAGCAGGAGTCTGATGATAATAGTAGGCGCTGATTCCCCCAAAGAGAGTATGATACACCGAGGTGTCCGTTTCAGATGCAAAGTAGATGGGGATTACCGGACATTCGTACTGGCTAAATCTCTGGTGAACAGTAGAGTCCATATCCACCGAACCCGGTCCTGAGATATAGATGGGATAATCATACGCACCAATAATCCCGGGCTTAAACACACCTCCCAATGCCATAAGGATGGGTGCGCCAGTTTTGGGATCTACACTTTCAAAAATATTTCCATCTCTCCGGTGAAAGGGCTGATCAGCTCCAGAATTTTTTACCGCTCCATAGGCCGTAATTCTTAGGTTTTGAGGATCAAGCCGAAAAGTCCTGTATTCATTGGAATATTCTTGGGTAAAATCCGAACCTCCAAACGCCCGGTATTGTCCGTCAAATCTTTGCCCAAAAACCAGGTAAAAACTCCCATCCAGCATCAGTAATTCACCTCCGGTAATTGCCAACCGATCATCGGTGCCCATGCTCATAAGGGATTGAATGGTCTGGGCATTTGCTCCGTTTTTAATGGCATTGGCCATGTCTTCCAGGTGAAAACGTATGACCGTTCCAAAGGTCTTCATGTTACTTCCATCCGCTTTCCAACCATACCCTCCGACTACATACATTTGCCGGGTACTTTCATCCAGATAGGATTGCAGGTTAGTGGACTGAAGCGGCGCGGAATAATCCCCGCTCAATTGATTGACATCAAAGGACCATTGGTCTCCTGAGCTCGGGTCGAGGATAAATAGAAAATTATTCGCGCTGTCCTTTACAAAGTTGATCCCGGGAGCTCCATTAAAGGTGTGGAGACCCTGCCTTCTTCCTCCGGCAATAAAAAGCTGTCCATCTTGGGTTACCGCACTGACGTAGGACTGCAGCCGGGGCAGAGCCGGTTTTCCCGAAAATACTTTCTCTTCAAATTCTATGGTAAAGGGAAGAGCTCCGGCGACAGCATTGGAATCCAAGACCACGGCAAGATTCTCGCCTGCAATTTCATTTTCAGCATCGGATTTATCTTCTGGGGAGCAGCTGGAAAATACTGCTGTTCCCAATCCAAGGGATAGGATAAAGGTTAGAAACTTTTTCATGAGGTAGGAGGGACAATAGGTGTTTGGATCAACTTTTTGATGTAATGAAAAAGAGTCATCTGCTTCGCAGGAGACAGATCTCTCGTGACCGGCATGTACCTGGGATCGGTAATATCTCTGGACAGGTAAAATCCAATTGCACCTTGCTCTATCCCCAAAGGGCCTTGTGGTGGGGGGATTTGATAGGCCTGCCAGGGCGGATTCAAGGCAAAGGTCTGAAAGGTGGGGAAATCGCTAAAATCAATCTTTTTGTTCATCCCTGGAAATAATTTGACATACCCGGCCAAAATCTCCTGCACGTCATCCCAGGTTGGATTTTCTTTGATCTGATAGTCCGACCAGGCCAAACAGGAAATAATAGAACTTTGGGAAGGAGAAAGGGGAACGGGCTGGGAGGGATCAAATAGATTGATGAAGTAAAGTTGTCCGTCTAAAAGTGGCGTTCTAAAACCAGGGTCCTTGAGGACCTTGATCGTCACTTCTGCATAGCCATTGCTATCTGTTGGAGTAATACTGGCCGTAATGGCTCCATCGGCTTGGGGAGTATTTCCGGGATTGCTTGGCGGCACTGTAGCTCCGGGCGTATTCCCATGGACGCTGATGATGTCCAGATTCAGTTGTTTTCCAGGCAATGGTTTACACATTTTACTGACATATACCCTGGTTGTAGCGGTAGTCCCGGGAGTTCCTGAAATCCGAATGGGTCTTACCTCAACCTCAATATTTGTTTGGTTGACATTTTCGCTGAAAATCAAAGGGGGACCAATGTCTGTCCTGGACATGGTCAGCTGAATTTGTGAATTCTTGGCCAGGTCAAGTTGCTCAAAAGACAGGGGAATCTCCACGATATGGGAGTACAGGTTGTAGCAGAATTCCGAGTAATCCACATTCCCCAAGGAAATTTTTTCCCCTTGATCAGGGACTATCCAGGCGGTCAAATTCCCCAAATCCACCGGAGCTCCACCGGCATTTTGCCTGCAAATACCATTCGCCAAATCCAGAATCAGAAGTTTTCTGGAATAATCGACGACAAACTGGACATTGTTAAACATGGGCCAGTTCCAGGGATTTGATTTATCCTGTACTCGCCCCCACATCCATCTCGCACCGGCATTATATCTTGGTTCCTTGCCAATGACCGGACCCAGAGAACCCGTGATTCTTCCAGTTTGATAATTTTTGTCCTCCGGTACGTTTCTGTACCCATCGACAACAAATCTTAAAGAGATCAGGTAATTCCCATTTTCCAAAACTGTCCTTTGCTTCAGCTGCATGAGTATGGGTGAAACCGAATCTTCCGGCCACTTTTCCTGAGGCACCCGGATCACAGATTGAAAAATCCCGCAGGCATTCATATCCCCTCCGAAACTATCCATTAGGTAATCGGAATCCTGCCAACTTCTAGTGGCTAATACCGAAACCCACCAAAGCTGGTTTAGCACAGGAGGATCCACAGTTCCGGTTAGGCTGACCGTACCGGAAATCGGAATGCTTACCTGCATGCCGAAAATGGTCGGAACACCTTGTTGATAGACATCCAGATCTGCGATTTTGGCCGGAGAGGGACTATCAGTAGTCAAAAAGGGCAAATTGACAATCGGATCAGCCACTTCTCCGCCTTGGCCAATGGTAGACACTACGGTACAGCCTTCCAGTTTAAACTGGTGCAATCCGTCTGGATTTTGCCAAGGGGAGGGAGGGTCGTCACTGACAATGTAATGGGTGGGGTCGTTGTTGACTGTGGAAGGATCCGTAAAAAACCTCCCGTAAAAATTAATTCTGGGATAACTCAAATAGCTCATGGTGTTGGAGTTTTTGGTTTACAAAACATTTAATAAAAACTCCAGACACTGTTTCGTTTGGAGTTAGTTTTTGGGCTCGACAAAGTACATTTCTACCTGTCCCTTGTTTTTAACATCTATTTTTCCTCTTGAAATAAACTTAAAGCGATCCTTGACCAGCTGATAGGTATCCCCGCTGATATTGACTTTACCGGGCTGGCCGCTGGTCTCCATCCTAGAAGCGATATTGACCGTGTCTCCCCAGATGTCGTAGGCAAACTTTTTGATCCCTACAATCCCTGCAATGACAGGCCCGGAATGGATCCCGATTCTCATGGCAATGGTAGGCGCTCCGGATTTCTCTTTTTCCTTTTGGTTTTCCTGGATAAACTCATTGATCTCAAAGGCCGCTAAAATGATATTTGGCACCTCAAAATCCTGGTATAGATTCAGTCCTCCTGCACACATGTAGCTGTCTCCGATGGTCTTGATCTTTTCTATTCCGTATTTTTCCATGATCCTGTCAAACTCGCAATAGAAATAATTCAATTCTGCAACCAAATCTTCGGCAGACAACTGTTCGCTGATCTTGGAAAAATTGACAATATCCGTAAACATCACACTTACATTCTCAAAATGCCTGGCCTTAAACTGACCTTGATCAATGAGTTCTCTAGCCACTTCAGGAGGAAGAATGTTTAACAGAAGATTGTCGGATTTCTCCTTTTCCTCGTGCAGCTGTTTGGTCCGAAGCCGGACTTTGTCTTCCATATTTTGGTACAGAAGGGCATTTTCCAGAGAAATGGCCATTTGGCTCGACAAGATATTGATCAAATCCAACCGCTCCTTCGTAAATGCCCCTTCGATCAGGTTATTTTCCAGGTAAATAATTCCAGTTACTTCACCTTGCTTCACCAGGGGCACACATAAAATGGACTTCAAACTCTCCTGTTGTATATATGGGTCCCGAGCAAATCGCGAATCCTTCTTTGCATGGTCCAGAATGACATTTTCTTTGTTTTTGGCAACGAAATGGACTACATCTTTGGAAATCTCGGGATAGTCTTTCAATGGAAGATTATCAAAAAGTCTGGGCTCTGAAGTCTTGGTGCAGGATTCGGATTGCACCACCAAATCCTGACCACTTTTGAAAAGTAGAACCATCCGCTGAGCTCCTGCATTTTCGATGATAATCTTCATCAGGGTTTTGAGAAGATCTTTGAGGCGGATTTCCTGAGAAATGGCCTGGGTGGATTTCATGACAGATCTTAAGTCCAAATCCTGTGTGGAAAGGTCCTTTTGAACCCTTCCGCGCTCCTCAAGTCTATTTCCAAATCTGATATCTTTCTGGGAAAAATTGCTCGTGTTTCTCTTGGCCATCATAAGCTCAGCAATTCCTTTGGCCCCCCATAAGTCAAAGAGATATTCTGCATCATTGAGATGAATTGCAGCCATTTTCTTTTGTCCATTTTTCAAAAACAAGTCGAACAGCCGCCGATTGGCCAAGGCCTGAATCTGCAGGTACTCATATCGCTCGGAAGCATCCAAGGCATGGTAATACTGGATTTGAGCTTCTTCTGATTGTCCTTTGGCCTGGGCTAATTCGGCTTTTAGCAAATAATATTTCGCCTCAAAATTATCGGGACAATGCTGGGTATATTGTTCGAATTTCTTGACTATCCCTTTTAGTTCAAAAATTGCTTTGAGCTTGTCAATTCCACCCAAATTTGGAATTCGAACTGCCAAAATCAGCCCCTTGAGCAGGAAGTGCTCGGCCGTATGTAGCATCCCTGGGGAATCCTTCAAATAGCTATCGGAAATCCCCGAAATCTGGTAGGCCTCCTCATACGCTTCCCAGAGGTATAGGGTCAGCATCTTATTGAGGTAATAGAAATGAGCAAAATGTCTGGAGCTGAAATCTCCCAACTTTTCCACATACTTACTTTCCTCAAATCTTCCGTCTGAGAAGGTCAACTTTCCATCCGTTTGGCCTTTGAGGTTCTTGACGGACTGCACAATGGAATCTAGGGTGAGGATGCCTTCTTCGAGCTGGATTCTTTTCAAAAAGTCCATATAGGAATTGCTGGTCTCCAAAATATTGGAAAAGGGGACACCCCGCATGAAATGACTTTGGAGGGTAGCACAGGTAGCACAGCTGGCATGAAACTGGTCCCCGACTTCCAATCCTGCTTCGTAGGCAGTTTGCCAATATTGCTCCATTTCCAAAGCAGGCTTTCTCCAGGGGATGGCAAAATAACCGGTAACAAAATACGCCTCAGCCCTTCCTCCATAATCCTGAAACTTTTCCACCAAGGCCAGAATCAACTGTCCAAATTTATAACCTGTGGTCCGGAAACCCAGAATCCCGCTGTGAAAGACAGGGCCAAACCCTAAATACCCAACAAATGCTCCGGCAGTATTTCCATGCTTGAGGCAAAGATTGACAATAATTGCACAGAGGAGAACACACAGCTCCGGCTTGATTTGGAAGGCAGACTGTCCTGCAGCCCCCATCAATAAAACTGCTGTTTTGAGCTTTTCATCCCTCATCTCTGGAAGATCAATCAAATCCTCCACGTCTCGTCTTCCTTTCAATACCTTGTATTTGGCAAACTCAACCAACAGGGCTGGAGGAGAAAAGCTCGAGGGGATGGACACTCCCAATTCGGAGGAGGCCTTCCTGCAGGCATCGAATGCCGCCCCAAAGTTTCGGATATTGTTGTAAAACTGAATCTGTCGGATAGTAACCCGTGCTTTGTCCAGGACATCCTCGGTATTGCGAAGCGCCTCCTCAAAATACACCTCCACACTGTCGTTATTCCCCGTCAAGTGTTCTGCCTCGGCCCGGTACAGATTTAGCTCTTTTCGTATTTGGGTGCTTACTGCCAAATGATTTTCCTCCACAATATCCATGGCTGTTTTGATATAGCTCAGGAAGGATTCGTAGGCGTTTGCATTTTTTGCACGGATGCCGGCAGCCAGATTGAGGTCGACCAACCGCTTCAGCATTTCCTTGTCCTTGATCAGGCTTTGGGCAAAATTGTAGTGATCCGTGACCGTATAGATGTAGTCGGAATGCTCAATTTGGGCGAGTTTGGAAGAAATGCTGTCCGCTATAGCCAATCTAACCTGCTTTTTCTCCTCATCCGGAAGCATGCTCAGAGCTGCCTGCTGGATTTTATCGTGCTGGAAAATATAATCTCCCTCCCCGGTTCTTTCTCTGCTTTTGAGGTTTTCGATGATGCAGAGCTTTTCGGCAAGCTTGAGTTGCATGTCCAACTCGGATTCTGTGATTTCGACTAAACCACTTAGGATTTCTGTGGAAAAAATATTCCCGATACAAGACGCGTATTTTAAGGTAATCTGAACTTCTTCCGGTAACCTGTAAAAAAGCTCCGCCATCAGGTCAACTACGTTGTCGCTGATTTTTACCTCATTCGCCTTTTTTGCACTATAGGTCCAGTTTTGGGTGGATGGAGAAAGAAAAATTGCCCCGTTTTCATACAAGGTCAATAAACATTGCCGCACAAAGAAGGGATTACCGATCGTCTTTCGAAAAACGATTTCAGCCAGCTCGGCACTTTGAGTAAGAGAAATCGCGAGGGAATCCGAAATAATTTGCTCTAGGGAAATCAGGGTAAGCGGCTTTAGTCCAATTTCCGTGATGCTTACTTCTTGACTTTTTAGCCTTTCCCGCATGAGCATCATCGGATGGGAGGGGGAAACTTCATTTTCCCGATAAGCACAGATTACCAAAAGATGACTGAGTCCGGGATCCTCCAGAGTGGTTTCCAGCCACCTTCGGGTAGTGGTGTCCAGCCATTGCAAATCATCCAAAAAGATGCACAAGGGATGATCTTTTCTGGCAAAAGCGCGGACAAAACTATTGAAAACCTGATCGAACCGGTTTTTGGACTCGGCAATGGGCAAAGGAGGAACATCGGGCTGAGGTCCGATCAACTGCTCCAAATCGGGCATGATTTCCAGGATCAACTTTCCTGAATTTCCCAAAGCTTTCAGAGCGATGGACCTCCAATATTCCTGCTGCTCCTCACTGAGCATAATTATCTGGGCTATCAAATCATTCAAGGCCAATAGCAAAGAACTCAAAGGAGGATTTTTCCGGTACTGTTCAAACTTTCCGGAAACAAAAAACCCTCCGTTTAGATCCATGTGCTTTTGGAATTCCCGGACAAAACTGGATTTACCGACTCCAGAATAGCCGCTGACCAACACCAATTCGGCTTTTCCCTCCCTGATCCTATGAAAAACATTTTCCATTTGCTCCAGCTCAATTTCCCGTCCATAGAGCTTAGAGGAAATCTGAAATTGATCCAGATGATCTTTCGTTGCAAGCGGAAAGGGATCAATGGATTTTAGCCTTTGATATTGCTCTTTGCATTGCTGAAGATCATATAAAAGACCCGAACAACTTTGGTATCTGTCCTCAGTGTTCTTTTTGAGAAGCTTGAGGATGATTTCACTGAGGACTTCCGGAAGTTCGGGACGAAGATTCCGGGGAGATTCGGGTAAGAGTGCCAAATGGGCATGCATCAGCTCAATGGGATCGTGAAGCTGAAAAACTGGCCTTCCGACCAGCATTTCATAGCAGATGGCTCCGATAGAATACAGATCTGTTCTGTGGTCTGTAGGTCGGTTCATCCTACCGGTCTGCTCAGGAGAGAGGTAATGAAGTCCCAATTCCAAAGCTTCGGTGACATTGGAATAATTGAGGTCCCGTCCTCTTTCCATGGCATATTCGAATCCCCAGACTTTGACTTCTCCATTTCCCTGAACCAGAATATTCCCGGGATTCAGATTTTTGTGGATAATATTTTTGGTGTGGAGGTACAATACCGCCTGGGTGATCCCAATGGCGATATTCAAAAATTCATGAATGCTCAGTGGGCCTTTCGTCAAATACCTATCCAAGGGAATCCCCGTCACTTCCTCATTGACTAAGACCGGTAGGTTTTCGTGATTTTCCAGACTAAGGGGCTGAATGATATTGGGATGGGAAAGCTTCGACAAAATCGAAAACTCCTGCTTCATGTGGTTCAAATCCCGAAAACTGGGATAGGCGGAACGGAAAGTTTGAATTGTAACCGGCCTGGAATCCTCCAATCTACTTGCCTTGTAGACAATATACCGGGAACTTTCCCTTACCTTATCCAACATACTAAATCGAGAACCCGGCATTCAAAAATAACTAAGTGACAAACCCTTAAAAACTTTTTCAAATTCAACTAGAATTTTGAAAATCAACCCTTTAAAATACAAATTTTATCTGTTTAATATAATATTTCTGAGATTTATAAATCTTTCTTTTCTAGAATGGGTTAATTCTGAAAAAAGGAAAATCCTGAAAATTGGCCTTTCCCAATCGCTCTGGTCATGGCTTCCTGAATTTTCTCCTTCCTGTTTATATCTTTGTTCCCTATGACTTTGAGCAAAATAAAAGTCTCCCAAGACTTCGATTCCTTAGATCCCAAAGACTACATCATCATCAAAAACGCCCGGGTCAATAACCTCAAGAGCCTGAGTGTCGCTATCCCCAGAAATGAATTTGTGGTGATAACGGGACTATCCGGTTCCGGAAAGTCGTCTTTGGCTTTTGATACCCTTTTTGCCGAAGGCCAGCGAATGTATGTAGAGAGTCTGAGCTCCTATGCCCGGCAATTTTTAGGGAGGATGGAAAAACCCGACGTGGAATACATCAAGGGTGTGGCACCGGCAATAGCGATTCAGCAAAAAGTCAGCACCAAAAATCCCCGGTCCACGGTGGGAACCACCACCGAGATCTACGATTACTTGAAACTCCTTTTCGCCCGGGTTGGAAAAACATATTCACCAGTTTCCGGAAAGGAAGTCAAACACCATACGGTCACGGATATTGTGGACTATATTCTTTCGTTTGAGGAAGGCGCCAAAGTGATGATTTCTTGTCCGCTCCAAGTCGGGAAAGGTCGGAAAATCGAGCAAGAGCTGGAACTTCTTTTGCAAAAAGGGTACACCAGAATTTTAATCAATGGAGAAGCTTTTTTTGTGGAGGATCTTTTGGGAGAAAAGAAAGTCCCTAAAGGAGACTACGAAATCCTGATCGATCGAGCTTCCGTTCGCAAGGAAGATGAAGACAACCAATTCCGAATCGCCGACTCCGTCCAAACAGCTCTTTTTGAAGGACACGGGGATTGCAAAATCACGATTCCCGATCAGGAAACCCGATCTTTTTCCGACCGCTTTGAGTTGGACGGAATTTCCTTTGAATTGCCTTCGGTCAACTTTTTCTCATTCAACAATCCCTATGGGGCCTGCAAGCGGTGTGAGGGTTTCGGAAATGTATTGGGAATTGACCAGGATTTGGTCATTCCGGATAAGGATTTGTCGGTTTACGAAGGTGCCATAGCCCCTTGGAGAGGGGAAAGCGGGAAAAACTGGCTGGATCCCTTGCTGAAAAAAGGAATCGAATTCGATTTTCCCATTCACAGACCATACAACGAACTCAGCCAGAAAGAGCAAGAATTGCTTTGGACAGGAAATAAATACTTCCAAGGCCTTAATGCCTTTTTCGAAGATTTGGAAAGCAAAACCTATAAAATCCAATTTCGGGTGATGCTTTCCAGATTCCGGGGCAGAACTACCTGCCCGGATTGTCGGGGCACACGACTTCGAAAAGATGCCAGCTATGTCAAAATTGACGGAAAATCCATTACCGACTTGGTATTGATGCCAATTGAAGATGCCCTAACCTTTTTCCAGAACCTGAATCTTTCCGACCACGAGGCGAAAGTGGCCAATCGCCTGCTCAAGGAAATTATCAGCCGGCTGGAATTTATGGATCAGGTGGGCTTGGGTTACCTGACTTTAAATCGACTAACCTCCACGCTTTCCGGAGGAGAATATCAACGAATCAAACTCGCCACCTCTTTGGGTTCAGCCTTGGTGGGTTCCATGTATATTTTGGACGAACCCAGCATTGGATTGCATCCCCGAGATACCGATCGGTTGGTAGGAGTATTAAAAACTTTGAAAGATCTGGGAAACACGGTCATCGTGGTGGAACACGAGGAAAAGGTGATGAAGGCAGCTGACCAGATTATTGACATTGGGCCGGATGCCGGAGTCCATGGAGGGGAACTGCTTTTTCAGGGAAAAATCGAAGATTTGATTGTTTCAGGAAATACCTATACAGCGAAATACCTGAGAGGAGAGGAGAAGATTTTTGAAAAATCCGGAAACAGGAAATGGAAAGACTCTATCACTGTGAAAGGTGCCCGGGAAAACAACCTCAAAAACCTAAGCGTCCAATTTCCGCTCCACACGCTGACCGTGGTGACCGGCGTTTCGGGTTCCGGTAAATCTACGCTGATCAAAAAGGTCCTGTATCCGGCTTTGGGTAAAATGCTGGGCACAGTGATCGACGAGGGAGGAAAATACGACAAGATCGAAGGCGACTACAAGCGAGTCACGCAGGTGGAGTTTTTGGATCAGGATCCGATCGGCAAATCTTCCCGTTCCAATCCGGTAACCTACGTGAAGGCTTACGATGCGATCCGAAACCTCTTTTCGGAGCAACCACTTTCCAAACAACGAGGGTATAAACCAGCCTTTTTCTCCTTCAATGTGGACGGCGGGCGTTGTGAAGGCTGCCAGGGAGAAGGTACGACGACGGTGGAAATGCAATTCATGGCGGATATCCACCTGACTTGTGAATCCTGCAAGGGCAAGCGGTTCAAAAATGAAATTCTTGAGGTCAAATACAAGGACAAGGACATTTCGGAAGTTTTGGACATGACCATCGACGAAGCCTTGGAGTTTTTCAAAGGAAAAAATCAAATCATCAATCGCCTTCAGCCCCTTCAGGAAGTGGGCTTGGGCTATATCGGCATGGGTCAAAGCTCCAACACGCTATCCGGCGGGGAAGCTCAGCGGGTGAAACTGGCCTCTTTTCTTGGAAAAGGCGGAACCAAATCCGGTGATCACATCCTCTTTATCTTCGACGAACCCACGACCGGCCTCCACTTCCATGACATCAGCAAATTGCTTCATAGCATCAATGCGCTGATCGATCAGGGTCACTCAGTCATCATCATCGAGCACAATACTGAGGTAATCAAATCTGCCGATTGGGTGATTGACTTAGGACCTGAGGGAGGAAATAAGGGAGGTTATCTGACTTTTGCCGGGACTCCGGAGGATTTGGCGAAGGAAAAAGGAAATTATACGGCGAAATATTTGCTGGAGAGTTTTGTTTAAACCTTTGAGGTTTTGAAAACCTCGAAGGTTTCCTATCTTCGCAAACACAATTTGGAGTCTTAGCTCAGCTGGTTTAAAGCGTCCCGTTGGATAACGGGAAGGTCAAGGAGTCTAATTCAACTTTGCTAAATTACTGAATTGAAAAAATTGAAAATTGGAATCTTAGCTCAGCTGGTTTAGAGCGCTGCTTTGACAGAGCAGAGGTCATGGGTTCGAATCCCTTAGATTCCACTAGTTTAGCCAGTAAGGCACAAAGTCTCTAAGATTTTGTGCCTTTTTTGATTCCATTTTACCATGAAAATCGAAAGTTTGATTTACGATTTTCATGGTAAATCATTGAAAAAATTGGTCCAAGTCTGAAGACATGAACCAAGAAGGTTTGGGTATTTTAAGCTAAGCTGTGTTAAAAAGTATTGTACCCGATGACCTGTCTGCCATAAGCCAGGTTTTGCACCGATCATTCAGAAGGATTTTCCTGTACTGATCTGAGGGAAAATTTTGCCAATAACTATTCCCCTTCCCGGTCATCCCAATTCCTCAATCGCTCAATACATCCCTGCATCGACCTGAATTGGTGATAGTTTGCTTTCCAAATATGTCCTTTATCTGCGATTTTTAACTCAGGCTGTTTGTCTAATCCCCCTGAATACCAATCTCCATTCTCCTGGTCTATCAGGTATTCTTGATTGTATTTCCAGAGTTGCTCAAACTTTCCAAAGTAATCGCGCTCATCATCGGGAAAATACTCAGCCATCAGCAGCAGAGTATTCATTCCCTCGGCCTGGGCCCACCAGTTTTTGGTATCCTTGATCACCCTGGGTTTTTCCTCACCGGTGAAATAATATCCCTCATCAAAAAATCCTGCCTCTTCGAAATCCCAACCAAAACTCAAAGCATGATCCACCATCTTTTTGGCTTTGGTCAGGGTCGTTTGATCATTTTCCCAACCCATCCCATGCGAACTTTCGAGAAGCAAATAAGCAGTCTCTACATCATGCCCGTAAGATACATGATCCAAACCTTTGTGTTTCATGATCACTTCTTCGGATTGATCCTGGAAAGAAATGGGAGTCCAATCCGGCTGGAAAAACAAAACCAAAGAACCCTTTTCGTTTGTAATCTTGTCCCGTACAAGCAAGAGCATTTCTTCCAGCCTTTCTTTCAAAAGTGGATCTTTCCAAACCTGGTACAGTTCTGTAAATGCTTCCAAAAGGTGTATGGAGCTGTTTTGGTCCTTGTATCCAAGATCGGAGGTAGATGGAGTATCTGCAGGTCTGATGACTGGGGTTCCATCTTGGTGCAAATGCTGAAAATATCCTTTGTGAATCGGGTCATGGCTGTTTTTCTCCAGCCAGTTGAAAGCTTCAATTGCCAATTCCAACCCCAATGAATCCCCCGTCGCCTCAAAATATGCCGCTAAAGCATAAATGCCAAAACTGTTCCCATAGGCAGTTTTATACTGCGATTTTTCCAAAAGAGGCTGCCCGGATCGACTGACCAATTGGTAAAATCCACCGTTCTTCTGATCCCACATTTTATCCCGGAAAAATTCAAAACCATGTTTTGCTCCGGCTGTATAGTAATTTTGGTCTGGGTAAATTTTTGACGCCTTCGAGTTGGACCAAAGATGCCTTGCCTGGGTCACAATCATTTTTTCCTGGGAATCACCTTTCACCTGAAAGTCATAGGTGAAATTGCTGAAATACCCTCCCGAGTCGGAGTCTATTGCTTTTGGATACCAGGTTTCGAGGAGATTTTCACGAAGGGAAGTTTCCATCTTCGAAGCAATAGTCTCATAATCGATTTTTTGAGTTTCTTGTTTTTCCCCTACCTGACAGGAAAATAAAAGTGCCAAAGCGAGCAAATAGACTTGGATTTTCAATTTCATATCAAATGTGATTTACAAAAGTAAATTATCATAAAATTCTGATAGGCAATGTTTTACAAATAACCTGATAAAACAAAAAACTAAATTACCACCA
>JAJLJS010000239.1:0-3796 GCA_033844545.1 Cyclobacteriaceae bacterium
GGCAAGCAGGTGATGATTTTAGGCTATCTGGTCACAGTCAAATACACCCGCACAGTAAAGGGTGATGTGATGAACTTCGGGACTTTTCTGGATCGGGACGGAGACTGGATCGATACGGTGCATTTTCCTCCGGTGGTCAAAAAGTATCCCTTCAAAGGCCGAGCGATCTACCGGATCGAAGGAAAGGTCGTCGAAGAATTCGGATTCTACTCCATCGAAGTAGAAAAACTGGAACGGATGGCGTACTGGAATGCGGGGGATTGAGAATGAAGAAGATGATCGACGGACTAAAAGGACGAATTCAGCAAGCCCGTCACTACAAAAAGAACTACCAAGAAGAAACCTAAATCTCGCTCCGTGGAATAGGTATACTCCAAATACCACAGGAAAAACAAAAGCCCTGCAAACAGCAGTAAAGGAAGTGTGGTGGCAACAACTCCCCAAACCAGCAATAATTGGATGATGAGCATCCCTGAAATACCTCCTAAGATAGCCCAATTCACCCACTTTGGACCGGTATGCAGTGTAGAGACCCGAAGCGATCGAAAAACGAAATATCCTAAAATTACCGCTATACCAACAAGGATCGGAGTAGTGGTGATTTTATTAATTTCTACTAAGAGCGCAGCAACAAAAGCCAAAAGCAAATAGGCTATCCCGAGTGGTTTTAAAAATCTGTAAGTCATGGATTTTAGGTAAAAGTTGGATTAAATATAAAATAACAAACCGAAAAATACCTACCTCAAAAACTATATATGCAAGAGATTTTTCAATTTTGATTTACAAGAAAATAAAAGACATCTCAATTAACTGAATATCGAAAGCTTGTATTTAGATCTATCTGAATTACTTAGAAAAATTTCCCGAAATATCTAAATGCCATCCTCTTTTTGAATACAACCAAGAAAGTATCATCAATAAAAATGGCGCTGCTTGATCATAATCTCCGAATTGAAAAGAAAAGCTAAAAAAATAAGTTTCTAAAAATTTTAAGATCAAGGATTTTACTCCGTTGCCTGGGGATTAAGATTGAAAAATCATTTACAAAAAATCACCCTTGATAATTTTTTTCCCTTTTTTATCGTCTGGTCAAGTTAGGTTCAATCCCAAAAAAAGCCCCATGATATTTAGTCAAGGGGCTGATTCATTTTAGGAAAATCCGAGAAAATCAACTGTAATCATTTTTCCATTTGCAAAAAATGCAAATGGAAGGGCTAACCCGCCAATCCTTAAAAGCCATACGAACCATCAGGTTTTCTACAAGCTTCCACTATCGTCGATTGAAACATCCGGTCTGATTTCAAAATGGAATAAAAATCTGTGATATAAGTTCTCATGGTTTTGGCATCCGTGTCAGAATAAAGGTGCTGGTACCGATCAATCAACCCCAACATTTCCTTTTCTTTCTCGAGAAATAATTTTCTAACATATTGGAAAACAGCTTCTTCCCTGCAAAATCCCCGATAGAGTCTTTCGGTCACCTTGGAAATGGAAATATTGGAATTCACCTGGGCATAAGGAGGATTGACCAAGCCAGTCATGTCAAAATCATAGGCAAAAGGTACGACTGTCTTGGAGTCCAGTTTCATCACTTTTTGATTGTGCTGGTAAAGTCCCGACCAATCCGTATTGCCTATCATCATCTGGAAAATATCGTGGATCACCGTGGCCGTATCCTCCATGATTTGAGGAGTGATTTTCATTCCGTCCAACATCTCCCCTTCAAACCGCTGGGCCGCATCATCATCATCCTCGATCACAAAACCCAGCATTTCCACAGGTTCTTGCTTGCGGTCATCCAGATTGGTAAAAGTAAGCTGGACCAGCCGGGTATGAAAAGTATATTCCGTCACCACTTCAAATAATTTATAGGCCAAGAATTCCTTTCCAACCAAATCCCCTGCAGACTTGGATTTCGAACACGGCATGACCAATTTTAGTCTTCGGTATCCTTGAAACATGGTTCCCTTGGCATCATCCTTATCCATTCGGATTCTTGTGGGAGGGTAAAAACAATTGTCCAATCGGAAATTTCCACGGGTTCTGATTTCAAACGGCAGCGCTTCCCATTGCCCTGCTTCATTTTTCACCTGAATTTCCTGAGGCATAAAAGTGGAATCATTCGTTTTGGACCTCAAGTCCTTAATCGATAAGGCCATGTTCATGAAAAATGGCTCATCAGAATCGAATAATTGCTCTTTGTCTTTTTCCTGAGAAAAAACCGAACCCATGGAAAAGATCAATAAGAATAAGGCTAGAAAATGAGTGGGTTTAATAGACATGGCATTTCTTGTTTGGTAAGAAATCCACCAATTGATGCTGGTGTTCCCCACAAGTTACTGATTCTGAAGTCAAATTGGAATTTTCCCTTGGAGTAAAAGATTGGCCTAATTCCCTGCCCAGAATTTAGACCCTAGCTTCCCAAATACGCATGAACAGCATATGGGCCATCCTCCGAGCATGTTCTTTGGCAAATTCAGCATTTTCTCCATCAAAAAACCGGTCAATGGTCGAAAACCAAAGCTCCAGCCAACTTCCAAAATGAACTTGGCTGATGACCTGGTCCATTTGGCGGTCTACTTCCCGATGGACTTGGGTTGGGTTGAATTTACCCCGTCCAGGCCCGGTTTGCAGAATGATCATTTCCCAGAAATCCGACAGGTGCTCCAAATGATGCTCCCAGTCCTGGACTATGGTATTAAAAACCGGACCCAGAAGCTCATGCTTTCGGACTTGAGTATAAAATTCCCTGACTAAAAAATCGACTTCCTTTCGGCTTCTGATCTCAACTCTCTCCATTTTCTTAATCATTTAAAACCGGTGCCAAAACTTCCGCTTTTCCATCGATATTTCCAGGAATTGGCAATCCCAGAATTTTACAGACCAAGGGGTAAATATGAATATTCTGAAACGGCTCAATTTGATATCCTGACTTGATCATCGGGCCATTGGCATAGAAAATCCCCCACAAATCCCGATGATTTGGACTGAATCCATGCTCCCCAAACACGTCGGTTTTGATTAAAGCTGAACGGTTTTGGTATCGCATCATCCCTCGGTTATCAGCGAGGTAATAACCAAGTGCTGGCAGGATCAGAAAATCTCCAATTCGCTGGGGAAAAAGACTGGTATCGGTGTAATTCTCATTGTTTTCCAAGTTATCCAAGGAAATGTAAGGACTTCGGGACTGAATTAGTTTCATCGCCTTTTTCTTCATCTTTGGATCTTCCAGGTACACATGGGCAAGGGCTCCGTCATTGACAACCCTTGCTTGGACACCTTCCATCAAATCATCCAGATTGATTAGGTTTTCCTTAGGCACATCGGTCATGCCATGGTCTGAAACCAAGATAATGTGAACGGGAAGGTCAAAACTTTTTATCCCTTCAAACAATGCCCCCAGCTCATGATCCAGTTTGGTAATTACAGGTTTTAGCTTTTCATCATTGCTCGGTCCATAGGCATGTCCGATATCATCCATATCGGAGAAATAAAGGGAAATAAACCTAGGCCTTTCCGAATCCGGCAGGTGAAGCCACTCAAAAACCTTGGAAACCCGGGTTAGATTCGGGATGGTCTCATCGTAATCAAAATATTCACTGGGGCGAATTCCTTGGACTGGAGCCTCGGAACCAACAAAGAAAAAACTAACTGCTTTCAGCCCATTTTGCTCAGCCAATACCCACAAAGGCGTCCCTCCATACCAATAGCCATCCTGGACAATGTCCCGGTTTGACATAGTATAAACCTGATCTTTCTCAGGCTCATAGAAGGAATTATCGACCAAACCATGGTG
>JAJLJS010000240.1:0-1007 GCA_033844545.1 Cyclobacteriaceae bacterium
CCCATCTTGAGAAATTCTGGAGCTTTTCAGAATTTGATTCCTACCCAAATTGAAGCTGGTTTGCCTTCACAATTATTGGCCAATCGCCCCGATATCAGACAGGCTGAATTGGACCTCGAAGCAGCCAAGCTGGATGTAAAAGTAGCTAAGGCTAACTTTTATCCCCAATTCCGGATTACAGCCGGCTTGGGCTTTCAGGCTTTCAACCCTAGGTACCTGGTGACCACTCCAGAGTCCTTGATCTATTCCCTTGCGGGAGATTTGGTAGCTCCATTGATCAACCGGAATGCAATCAAGGCGAATTATAATTCAGCCACCAGCAAGCAGGTGCAGGCTGTTTATAATTATGAGCGGAGCATCCTGAATGGATATTTGGAAGTGGCGAATCAGCTTGCCATGATTTCCAATTTGGAGCAAAGCTATGCGCTGAAAAGCCAACAAGTGGAAGCTTTGACTTCATCCATTTCGATTTCCAATAATCTCTTTAGATCTGCAAGAGCCGATTACATGGAAGTCTTGCTGACCCAGCGGGATGCTTTAGAAGCCAGATTGGACCTGATTGAAACCAAGAGAGATCAGCTTCATGCCCTGGTGAATGTTTACCAAGCGCTTGGAGGAGGATGGAATTGATGATAAGAAAAATCCGGGACTGATCGGATAGACCTAAACTGAGTGATTAACTTGAATCAAAAACCGTCTTGCAGCGTTGTGGGGCGGTTTTTTTATAAAAATTTCAGATTTTTTAGCTGAGATTTTCTAAATCATCAAGGTCTTTCGATCGATTAGATGCCCTTTTAGCCTTTAGCAAATCGTTTTTGTGTAGGGTTCTAATTTGTAGGCCTGCATCCTCATAAATTTTTGATTGTAGGAATGCCTGATCAAAGTCTAGGCCTTTTACTTCCGTCATAATGTCAATTGCCACTGGAGATTTTCCATAAGAAAAAACGTTCCATTCAGGATGGAATAAAAAATTTGTCTCTGTCATATCAAATACGGGCATTCCAAAA
>JAJLJS010000241.1:0-3222 GCA_033844545.1 Cyclobacteriaceae bacterium
ACTGCTCCGGCAGATAGAAGGGCGGAAATGAGGAGAGCTGAATAGAAAATTTTCAGGTTCATAGGTTATGGGTTTAAAATTTTAAGATAGGAATGCCACGAACTGGTTTTCGAATTGGTCAATTTGGTTAATTTTATTTGAAATCAAATCTCAAATCCCATGAAATGGCAAGGCAGAAGACAAAGCGGAAATATTGATGACAGAAGGGGACAAGGTGGTCCCAGTGGAGGCTTTAACCCGCTGCTAATTGGAACTTTGGTCAAATTCCTTTTTTCAAAAACAGGCCTCGTTATCATTGGTCTTTTCTTGGTCATCTCCTTTGTGACTGGGAATAATCCATTGTCCTTGCTGGGAAATCTTTTGGGCGGAGGGTCAGGACAGGGTTTTACCACGGAGGCCAATTACACACCCACTGCAGCTGAAGATGAAATGGCTGCTTTTGCGGCTACCATTCTTGCGGATACAGAAGATGTGTGGAATCAACAATTGGAAAATTACCGGGAACCGACATTGGTTTTGTTTACCGGTTCGGTATCCTCTGCCTGCGGGAATGCCAGCAGTGCCACGGGACCTTTCTATTGCCCTGCGGATGAAAAATTATACCTCGATCTGAGCTTTTTTCAGGACATGGAAACCAAGCTTAGGGCCGGAGGAGACTTTGCTTATGCCTATGTCATTGCCCATGAAGTGGGGCATCATATCCAGAAGATCATGGGGATTACGGATCAGGTTCACAGCTTGAGAGGACAGGTTTCCGAAAAAGAATACAATCAAAACTCCGTGAGGCTCGAGCTTCAGGCTGATTTCTTGGCGGGAGTTTGGGCACATCATAGCCAGCGGGTCTCCGGAATGATGGAGGCCGGGGATTTGGAAGAAGCGCTAAATGCAGCCAATGCCATCGGAGATGACCGACTTCAAAAACAAGCCTCAGGTAGAGTCGTTCCGGATTCATTTACCCATGGAACCTCCGCCCAAAGGATGAAATGGTTCAAGAAAGGTTTTGATACCGGAGATCTACGGCAAGGCGATACGTTTAATGCTCGGGACCTTTAAGGAATTCAGAATTATGAATTCAGAATTATGAATTTCTTAAAACCATCCCATCACGGTGCCGATGCTTTTGATTCCCAAGCCTAGGGTAATCAGCCAAATCATCAATCCCAGAAGATTGGAAATCCTGCTGCTTTTGAATTTTCCAAGGTAAGCTGATCGAGTTCCAGCCCAAATCAGCCAGCCGCTGATCACTGGGAGTAAAATTCCATTGGCGATTTGAGCTAAGGTGATCAGACTGACCGGACGGATTCCAAAAGACGAAAAAAGAATTCCCAGTACCAGAATTATTCCCATGCTAAGCCTCATTTGAGAAGATTTTACTTCTTGGTTCCATCCTAAAATCCCACAAATCACCAACCCACCCGCCAATGGTGCGGTGATGGCAGAAGTCATCCCTGCGGCCATCAATCCAAATCCCATCAGATAGGCCCCAAAAACTCCAAATACATCGCTTAGTCCCTTTGCGATATCCTGAGCGTTTTGCAACTCTGGGACAGGATTGGCCACGCCTACCACCAAAATTCCCATGGACACCAATCCGCCTAAGATCACAGCCACGCTGATGTCCATCCTCATTTTTGGCAGAGAGTCGGCCGAATTCCATTTCTTTTTTACCAAACTGGCATACAGAAAAAGGTTGTAGGGGACGACAGTGGTCCCGATCAATGCGACGACGGTTGGGAATTTTTCCACTTCAAAGGAGGGAACCATTCCTGCAAAGATTTTTCCAAGATCGGGTTTGGTCATTGCGGCAGCGACTAAAAAAGCCAAGGACATCAAAATGACCAAAATGACCAGAACTTTCTCAATTCTTTGAAAATTCCCACTGAACAGGAGCCCTAGGGCCAGGATTCCAAAAATCAGATTTCCGGAGACCAGCTCCAGCTCTCCGAATTTCCATGTAGGCAATTCCGCAAATATTCCTAAGCCCAAATTGGCCCCTGAAATATTTCCACCTTCGTAAGCAGCATTGCCCAGCCCGATGGCTGCCAAAATCAAAATGATGGAAAAGTATTTGAAGGCCTTTCCTCCACTTTGGTTTCTCAACAATTGCCCAAGGTCTGATTGGGTGAGCAGGCCAAGTCGACCGGATATTTCCTGAAGGTAAAGGGTAGCTACAATGCTCAATACCAAGGCCCAAAGCAAGGTGTAATCATACTGAATTCCGGCAAGTGTACAGACGGTCACGGTACCGGGACCGATAAAAGCTGCGGTAACCAAAGGACCGGGGCCGATTTTTTGGATACTATTTTTTAGGCTCAAAAGGGAAGTTTTTGGGGAAAATAGAGAATTGGGAAGATTTTTTGTAGGTTTTATGGATCCAAATCCAAAATTATCTTTCATGCGGATTCTTCTCCTTCTCGGCAAAATCCTGTTGACTCTACTCTTATGCTGTGCCTTTTTTCTGGCCTTGATGTATCGCTCCGATATTTCCCCGGATGAGTTGATTACAAAATACTATACCCCGCAATCACATTTTTTGAATGTGGATGGACAAAACATCCACCTGAGAATTATGGGAGAAGGGGAGCCTATATTTTTGCTTCACGGTAGCTTTGCTTCACTTCATACCTGGGAAGTTTGGCAAAAGGAACTCAGTCCCTATTTCATGACGATTACCTTGGATTTTCCCGGGCATGGTTTGACCGGACCAGACGACTTAAAGCGGTATTCCATCGAAGATTACAGTGTCCTTGTTCAGCAAATTGCCGAGAAGTTGAGTATTTCTAAATTTCATTTGGCAGGTAATTCCATGGGGGGAGCAGTTGCCCTGCAAATCGCCAGTAGCAGGCCGGATAAGGTTTTGACCCTGGCTTTGGTGAATGCCGCCGGAGCACCCCAGCGAAAGGTGCGGAATCTGGAGATAGATTCCCAGTCTGAGGAAACTAAATCCCCTTGGATCATCCAATTGGCAAAAAGTCCCCTAGTATCTAAGGTTTTACTAAAGTGTACTCCCAAATTTTTGTTTTCGATGAATTTGAAGGAAGTCTACGGGGATCCCAAAAATATCCGGGAAGAAACGGTGGACCGATACTATGAATTGATGCTTAGGAAAGGAAATCGGGAGGCCACTTTGGATCGCTTGAGTCAAAGGAGACAGCTTGATTTTGACTTTGACAGAATCTCCATGCCTACCTTGATTTTGTGGGGAGTGAAGGATTCCTGGAT
>JAJLJS010000242.1:0-6359 GCA_033844545.1 Cyclobacteriaceae bacterium
ATATGAAAAGACTAAGTCTCCTGAAATTCAAAAGGGTTTTCGGCATAAAGAAATTTAAAAATCGCTTGGCTTGGCCAAAACCTAAACCAAGGAATGAATGCATGAAATTAATCTGGGCGTATCAATGATACAACTGATTTCTAGCAATAATTCTAAAAAATTAATTAAATGGTTAAAAACATATCCCTAAATTCAAACCTTTGCCCATCAAACAATCCTTTATCACTCAGCTTCAAATCCGGAATGACCAACAAAGCCATAAAACTCAGGGTCATAAAGGGAGAATTCAAAGTCGATCCCATTTTCTTGACCATTCGGTCGATTTGGGTATACGCTTCGGCGACCTGGTAGCCGTCTTCCGGCGACATGATACCGCCTACGGGCAGGGGAAGAACTTCCTCATTTTCTCCAGAAACTGCTGAAATTCCGCCTTTCGCCTGGATTAGTAGATTTACTGCTCGGCAGATGGATTCATCATCCACACCTACTGCGATGATGTTGTGGGAGTCGTGACCTACGGAGGAGGCGATCGCGCCTGCCTTTAAACCAAAGTTTTTGATAAAGGCTGCTGCGGGTGGAGCATCTTGGTAGCGATTGACCACGGTGATTTTCAGAATGTCTTTTTCCGGATTTGATTCTGCCAAGCCGTCACGGATCAAAATTTCCCCCTCGATCTCAGGAGTGATTAGCTGTCCGTCCAAGGCTTCAATGACTCTAACCTTGTTCCCAGAAGCGGGAATTTGAAAATCTTCCGGCTTTTTGGGAGAAGTGTCGAAATTATTGATGACTTCATTTTTTACTCGGGAAATCAGCGTCTTTCCGTTTTCAGCCACTTTTTGTCCTTGAATATAAGTGGCAAGGACTTCAAACTTTTCCAGATCCTTGACCAAAATAAAATCTGCCGAATCTCCAGACCGCACCTGACCCACCGGTAAGGAATAATGAGTGATCGGATTCAAACAAGCTGCCTGCAGGACTTTGAAAACGTCTTTTCCTTTGGCGACAGCCCTTGCCGCCAATTCATTGATATGGCTGATGGCCAGATTGTCCGGATGCTTATCGTCGGAGCAGAACATAATCATCTCTGGATAATCATCTATCAAGTCGATGAGGGCTTCAAAGTTTTTGGCAGCGGATCCTTCTCTGATCGAAATTTTCATACCGAGTTGGATTTTGTCCAGAGCTTCTTCATAAGTAAAACATTCATGGTCCGTACTCGGTCCTGCGCTGACGTATTTCTCGGCCAATTCGCCTTTTAGCCCCGGGGCATGCCCGTCGATCGGCTTTCCATATTTTTGGGAAATCCTGATTTTCTCCATGACCAAAGAGTCTCGATTGACCGTTCCGGGCCAGTTCATCATTTCTGCCAAATACAAAATTTCCGGTCGGGACATCAGGTTTTCAATGTCTTCAGCATTGATTTCACCTCCTGCTGTCTCAAAAGGAGTCGCTGGAACACAGGAGGGGGCACCAAAGAAAAAATGAAATGGGACCTGTTTTCCATTTTCGATCATGTATTCAACTCCTGCCATGCCACAGACATTGGCAATTTCATGCGGATCGGAGATCGTACCGACTGTTCCATGAACCACAGCAAGCCGGGCAAATTCGGAAGGCACCAACATGGAAGATTCCACATGGACATGGGCATCGATAAAGCCGGGCAGGAGAAAGGGTAAAATTTCCTCGGTGGAAATAGGAGTAAGAGAAGTGATTATCCCGGCAGACCACTGGAGTTCAACAGGATAAACCCTCCGCTGAGGAATATCGACAAAATTGGCACGTAGCATCATAAAGACAAAGATAAAAATCAGCTTGGTATGGCACCCGAAAGGACTTGGGTAATCGGCCTCGAAAGAATCGTTTGGATTAAAACTACTATATTTGCCCAAAATTTAAACGCCAAACCAAGACAGGTTTTTTGAATGGGCAAAATCGTCATCGCCATAGATGGATATTCGGGTTGCGGGAAGAGTTCTACAGCAAAGGCAGTCGCCAAAGCTTTGGGATTCACCTATATTGATTCTGGAGCCATGTACCGGGCAGCTACCTTGCATTTTTTAAATAACTACCTATCTCCGACAATCCCTCATGACGTGGAAAAGGGGCTGAAAGGCCTGGAGATTTCCTTTCATCAAAATCCGGATTCCCAGAAGCAAGAGACCTATTTGAATGGCCTGAATGTAGAACAAGAAATACGCTCGATGCGCGTTTCTGAAAAAGTGAGTGAAGTGGCCACTGTCAAAGAAATCAGAAGAGAATTAGTGGCCCAACAGCAGCGGCTGGGGAAGAAAAAAGGGGTGGTCATGGATGGCAGGGACATTGGATCTGTGGTTTTCCCCAATGCCGAATTAAAAATATTTATGACTGCGGATTTGGAAACCAGAGCCGCAAGAAGGCAACAGGAATTATTGGAAAAGGGAGAGTTGGTGGATTTGGAAGAAATTCAGAAAAACTTGGCCGAAAGGGATAGGATTGACTCCTCCCGGAAGGAAAGTCCCCTGACCAAATGCCTGATGCTGTGGAAATAGACACGAGTAATCTTACCTTTGAGGAGCAGGTGGACCAAATCGTCCAGCTGGCCAGAGAAGTCATCGAAAACGAAAAGAATTATGCAGGTAACCATTGATAAAAACTCAGGATACTGCTTTGGGGTGGAGTTTGCCATTAAGATGGCCGAAGATGAGATGGAGAATTCGGATCGACTCTATTGTCTGGGCGATATCGTCCACAACGACATGGAGGTGAAAAGACTTCGGGAAAAAGGTCTGGTGGTCATTGACCGGGACCAGCTTCAGGATCTAAGCAATTGCAAAGTCCTGATTCGGGCGCATGGAGAGCCTCCCGAGACCTACAAAACGGCGATTGAAAACAACATCGAACTCATCGATGCCTCCTGTCCGGTGGTACTCAAGCTTCAGCATCGTGTCAAAACAGCATTTGACAAAATGGAGCGGGAAAACGGCCAGATTGTCATTTACGGCAAAAAGGGCCATGCAGAAGTCATCGGACTTACCGGGCAGACTTTGGAAAAGGCAATTGTAGTGATGGAGGATTCTGACCTGGAAAAAATCGACTATGGGCGACCGGTGACCTTGTTTAGCCAGACCACGAAAAGCACCAAGGGTTTTTACGATTTATCTCAGAAAATCGAAAGCCGGATCAAGAATGCCAAAGGGGAAGTGGAGGAGGTGGATTTCAATGCCAATGATTCTATTTGCCGACAGGTGTCAAACAGAGAGCCTCAACTTCAGAAGTTTGCGCAAGAGAACGATGTGATTCTGTTTGTATCCGGAAAGAAGAGCTCCAATGGGAAGGCTTTGTATCAAGTTTGCCTATCCGAAAATCCGAGAAGTTATTTCATTGAAAACGAAACAGAAGTCGATCCGGAATGGTTTAGACCGGGAGATTCTGTTGGGGTTTGTGGGGCTACCTCCACACCCATGTGGTTGATGGAGCAGGTCAAAAGCCATTTGGAATCCTTGGAGGAAAACCTCCTTCAGGCCTGATCCAATCCGATAAATTACCGCTTGTCCCGATAATCAAAAGTTCTAAGAATAAATGTGACTTTGGCTCCAATTCAAAAGGTTTTTCTTTAGATTTGGGGCGTTTTTCAAAACGCACCTAGTTCAAAAACAGATATGTCTAAAATAGTGAAGCTTAGGAAGGGATTCGACCTTAAGCTCGTTGGAAAGGCTCCCTTGGAGATTTCCAATCTTGCAGCAGCTCAGACCTTCGCCATTAAGCCAACGGACTTTCCGGGGATTCAGCGACCCAAAGTCCTTGTGAACGAAGGAGATACGGTAAAGGCCGGCACTCCCATCCTGATCGACAAAGCCATGGATCAGGTTATCTACGCAGCTCCGGTTTCCGGAGAAATCATCGAAGTCAAAAGAGGAGAGAAGCGAAAACTTCTTGAAATCAAGATCTTGGCTGATTCGTCAATCTCCCATGAGAATTTTGGAAAAATTGATTTGGACCAATCTGCTGAAGACATCGCCTTCAAATTGGCGGCTTCCGGAGTTTGGCCAAACATCATCCAGCGTCCTTATGGGGTAGTAGCCAATCCGGCAGACACTCCGAAAGCGATCTATGTTTCTGGTTTTGACACCAATCCTTTGGCTCCTGATTACGGATTTGCACTTCAGGGTGAGGAAAAGTACTTCCAGGCGGGAATCGACGCATTGGCGAAATTAACCACCGGAAAAGTTCATCTGAATCTGGATGGTTCCAAAACAGCTCCTGCAGTTTTCTCCGGTGTGAAAAATGCGCAGATCAACCAATTTTCCGGACCACACCCTGCTGGTAACGTTGGGGTGCAAATCCACCATTTGGATCCGATCAACAAAGGGGACCTGGTTTGGACGGTAAATCCTTACGGAGTTATTCAAATCGGAAAAGCTGTCTTGGAAGGGGTATACGACGCCTCTAAAACAATCGCTTTGACAGGTTCTGAATTGACTCAAACGGGCTATGTAAAGACCTACGTTGGGGCTAACGTTTCCACTTTTGTCAAAGGAAATCTGAACTCCGGACACGTCAGAGTGATCTCCGGAAATGTTCTCACCGGTGAAAAAATCAACCTGGACGGATACCTTGGTTTTTACCACAACCAAATCACTGTAATTCCGGAAGGTGACTACGAGGAGTTTTTAGGTTGGCTTAAGCCTTCCACTTCCAAATTGAGCTTCCATAAAGCAATCGGAATGCTTTCTTTCCTTCACAAGGGTGCTTTCAAGGTAGATACCAATACACACGGGGAGGAAAGACCATTTGTAGTTTCCGGCGTATTTGAAAAAGTACTTCCTATGGATATTCTTCCGACCTATTTGTTCAAAGCTATTCATGCGGAAGACTTTGACGAAATGGAAGAGCTTGGGCTTTATGAGATTATTGAAGAGGACGTAGCTCTTTGTGAATTTGTAGATCCTTCAAAGAACGAATTGCAGGAGTTGGTAAGACATGGGATTGAATTATTAATGTACAGTTAAGATATGAAGGCATTACAGAATCTTTTCGACAGCATCAAGCCGCACTTTGAAAAGGGTGGCAAGTGGGAAAAGTTTTATACACTTTACGAAGGTCACAGAACCATCGTATTTGCTCCGGATTTGACCACTAAAGCAAAAGGTGCTCAGATCAAGGATGCGACAGATTTGAAAAGAGTAATGATCACCGTGGTTATCGCGATGGTTCCCGCTCTTTTGTTTGGAATTTTGAATATCGGACATCAGCATTTCTTGGCCACTGGCGAGGAAGTTGGATTTATGGAAAAGGCGCTTTTCGGAGCCATGTCTGTTTTGCCGATTTTGATCGTTTCCTATGCTGTTGGTCTATTAACGGAGTTTACATTCTGTGTGATCCGTAACCACCCAATTTCCGAAGGATACTTGGTGTCCGGGATGTTGATTGCCTTGGTCATGCCTCCTTACATTCCTTTGTGGCAGGTAGCCTTGGCGACCATTTTCGCCGTAGTGATTGGAAAAGAGGTGTTCGGTGGTACCGGGATGAACATCCTAAACGTCGCCATGACCGCAAGAGCTTTCCTTTATTTCGCATATCCTGCGCAGATCTCCGGGGATCAAGTTTGGACTTATTTGGGTGAAAAAACCGCAGTTGACGGATTCTCCGGAGCCACTGCTCTAGCCGTAGCCTATAACGCTGGTGTGGAGGGCACCCCGGCCGTGGAAGCCCTCAATTCGCATAATTCTGCCTTTGGAGCGGATTTCAGCTTTATGAATATGTTCATGGGATGGATTCCGGGTTCTATCGGAGAGACTTCCACCTTGATGGCCTTGGTCGGTGCTGTGATTTTGATTGGTACCGGAGTAGCCAGCTGGAAGATCATCGTTGGGGGATTCAGTGGTGCTTTTGCCATGGGTCTTTTGATGAATGCCTTGGCAGTGAATGAATACATGGCAATGCCTGCCCACTATCATTTGGTGATGGGTGGTTTGGCCTTTGGGGTAGTCTTCATGGCTACAGATCCTGTATCTGCGGCTCAGACCGAAACCGGTAAATGGATTTATGGTATTTTGATCGGGGTGTTGACGGTAATTATCCGGGTAACTAACCCAGCATATCCGGAAGGCATCATGCTCGCTGTTCTATTCATGAACGTGATGGCGCCTTTGATCGATTATTATGTAGTAAAAGCAAACAAAACAAGGAGGTTACAACGTGCAACAGTCTAATACCTATATTATCGTTTTTTCAGCAGTCTTGACGATAGTTCTGGGACTGCTTCTATCCGGTACTTCCCAAGTTTTGGGACCGATGCAGCAAGAAGCCATCGCCTTGGATAAGAAAAAGCAAATCTTGGGTGCTGTGATCAGTGCGGAGGAAATCGACGCAATGAC
>JAJLJS010000243.1:0-3277 GCA_033844545.1 Cyclobacteriaceae bacterium
TTGCAGGATAGATTTACCTATTCGTATCGCCTAGTCGGTGCGGATCCGGAGTGGATTGAAGCCAAAGGAAATTTCCGAGCTGTATATTCCTTGCTACCTCCCGGAGAGTACAGATTTGAAGTTCGTAGTGCCAATGAAGCGGGAGTCTTTTCCGAGATCAGTTCCTATGAATTTGAGATCCATCCTAGCTTGATTCAAACTTGGTGGTTCAAGGCCATTTTGGCATTTCTATTTTTGGGAATTGTAGGCTTGATCTACCGGCTTCATATCAACAGGATTTTGGCGGTCGTCAAAATCAGAACCCGACTGGCCAGGGATCTTCACGATGACATGGGATCCACCTTGAGTACGATCAATATTCTGAGCTCCATGGCCAAGTCCAAGTTGGGGACCGATCCCTCGAAAACCAGCGAGTATATCAGCAAAATCTCCGAAAACAGCCAACGAATGATGGAATCCATGGACGATATTGTCTGGAGTATCAAGCCTCAAAATGACTCCATGGACAAGCTGATTGCCCGGATGCGGGAGTTTGCCAGCCAAGCCTTGGAGTCTCGGGACATCCACATTGAATGGGAAGCGGATGAAAAGATTCTTGGCATGAAGCTCAGCATGGATGCCATTCGGGACTTGTTCTTGATTTTTAAAGAAGCGATCAACAATCTGGCAAAGTATTCTGAAGCCGATTGGGTCTACATTGGATTTGGCTTGGATAAGGAAAGCTTTTGGATGAAAATCCGGGACAATGGAGTGGGATTTGACCCAAGTACGGTTGAGGAAGGAAATGGCTTGGGAAATATGCTCAAACGCTCGGCAAGTTTAGGTGGAGAATTGGTTCTCAACTCCAAAGCTCATTCAGGTACGGAGATTTTTCTGAAGGTCAGGCTCTAATTCCACATGATTATGTGATTGAAGTGCAGACGAGGGTGCTATAACTTTGTGATTTAATTGGGAAAGAAATGATCAAACTGCTGATATATGAAGACAATCCCCAGCTTAGGGAAGGCTTGACCATGCTGATTGACGGGAGTGATGGGTTTAGCGTCTTAGCGGCTTTCAAAAATTGCGCAAACGTGGCCCATGAAATCAAGACCTATCAGCCAGATGTGGTCCTGATGGATATAGACATGCCCGGGGTCAACGGTCTGGAAGGGCTTCGGATTATTCGGCAGCACAATGAGCAGGTCAAGGTGTTGATGCTGACGGTTTTTGATGATCATCAAAACATTTTTGAAGCCTTGAAAAATGGGGCAAACGGCTATATCCTCAAAAAAACACCTCCTGCCAGATTGTTGGAATACATTGAGGAGGCCTCTACCGGAGGTGCTCCGATGACCGCCTCGGTAGCTTCCGAGGTTCTGAAAATGTTTTCCCAGCTGAATCTTCCCTCTGACAAGGATTATAATCTTTCCGAAAGGGAAAAAGAAGTGCTTCAATGGCTGGTGAAAGGGTATTCCTACAAAATGATCGCATCAGAGATGTTCATCGCTATGGATACCGTCAGATCCCATATCAAAAAGATTTACGAAAAGCTTCATGTCAATTCCAAAAGTGAAGCGGTTGCCAAAGCCTTTCGGGACAAATTGGTGTAAAGGGAAAAGCCCCCATTTTTTTAATGCCAATGAAGGTTGTTCTGCTAGTAGGATAGATGTGGTTGCTCTTCACATCTTTAATCGAATTCTGTTCTGTATCTCTTTATTTTTCACCCATTTATGTGATTTTTTTGCCGTGAATTCGGATACAATTTTGTCAGGTAATATTATTCAAAAAAAGCCATGAAATCCTGGTTGAAAATTATCGGAATACTTTGGGGAATCACGTATTCCTCAGGCTCTTCTCCGGCTTATTTTCGGGTGAAATCTGAGCACATTCCTTTTGGGATAGCTGAAAAAATCACCCAAACATGTGATGCTTTCCAGCCATCCCAGGGGTAACCGGAGACGTATATCCATTCATCAACCAATGAACCTTTTTGAGAATGAAACCAACTATTTATCCTATTCCAACTATCTGTTATGAAAAATTCATTGGTCAACCGGGCAACCACTTTTTTGCCCAAGCCAGATCCCATCGAATCACTTTATCTGGGGTGCCTGGCTCAGAACCCGAAAAATCAGCGGGAGCTTTTTGAGCGGCTGTCTCCGAAGATGCTTACCCTTTGCCTCAGGTACATCAAGGAGACAGCTTCCGCCGAGGATGTATTGATTGTCGCTTTCGGAAAAGTATTCAGCAGAATTTCCCAATTCAGCCAAAAGGGAAGTTTTGAAGGCTGGATTCGAAGAATTGTAGTCAATGAATGCCTGATGCACTTGGAGAAACAACGGGCAAAATTCAGAGAAATCAATCTCGAACAGCTGCCCACTCCATCCCTGACCTCTTTTCCGGATGACAGCTTGGATTGGGAGGATTTGGGAAAAATGCTTTCCAAGCTTCCAAATGGATATCGGAGAGTATTTGAGCTTTTTGTGATGAATGGGCTGAGTCATGAGGAGATTTCCAAGAAACTCCAAATCTCTGAGAGTACTTCCAAATCCCAGCTTTCCCGGGCCAGAGTCCAACTCCAGCGCTTGCTCCATTTCCAGCCGGTAGTCCATTAAATCCACAGCTTATGAAAACCAACCCAAAAATCCTCCTTTTCATCGCTTGGGTGGCGGGCCTTACCGTTTTTGCTCATTTTTTCGGGCCAAATCTACCTCCGATGCTTCAATCCTTGGTTTTTATGTGGACCCCGGGAATTGCCGCACTCCTTTCCAGTCTGGTGTATCGGAGGTCTCTGAGGGAAATCGGGTGGAAACTCAACTGGAAATGGATGGGCTTGGGTTGGGTGATACCCATCGCGTATTCAACGCTGGCGTACTGTGTGCTATGGGTTTTTGGATGGGGTAAACTTCCCAATCCCACTTTTTTGGAGCGGGCGCAGTTGACGACTGGCTTCGAAAGTGAAAGCAATCTAGCGGTAATTCTGGTCGCTTTTTTCTACATCACCGTGTTCAATTTGCTTCCGGCCATGATTTTATCCCTAGGGGAGGAAATTGGCTGGAGGGGATTTTTGGTGCCCGAATTGGCCAAGCTGAATCCCTTTGCCAACACCGCTTTGATCAGCGGCGTTATTTGGGCTGCTTGGCATCTGCCCGGGATTTTATCCGGGAATTATGGGGGAGAGGCTACGCCATTGGCCTTTCGCTTGTTTTGTTTTGTGGGAATGGTCCTGGCGGGAGGGGTAATTCTGGCTTGGATTCGCCTGGAATCCGAGAGCATTTGGCCGGTGGCCATCTTT
>JAJLJS010000244.1:0-14388 GCA_033844545.1 Cyclobacteriaceae bacterium
CTTTTCCAGCCAAAAACTGAATATCATCAATGATCAACACATCTACCTGCATGTAGAAATTGGTGAAGCTTTTCACGTTGCCATCTTTGATGGAATCCATGAACTGGTTCACAAATTTTTCGGAGGAAACATACAGGACAAATTTGTCCTCAGGACTGTTTTTGATTTCATTTCCTATGGCCTGCACAAGGTGGGTTTTTCCCAATCCCACACCTCCATAGACCATCAGAGGGTTGAAGGAAGTAATTCCCGGCTTGGTTGCCACTGCAAATCCTGCAGATCTGGCCAATCGGTTGCAATCCCCTTCGATGTAGGTGCTGAAGGTATAATTTGGATTCAGATTGCTCTGGGTAAGCATGTCTGCATTCAAGGACTGCATTTCAAAAGGTGTCTTCACCTCTTGGGCAGGAGCGGGCTTTTTGGCGGAATTAGTACCTTGAGGATAAGAAACAGCGATGGGTTGATTGGAGGAGTTTCCCTTGTCTACCACTACCGCATATTCCAGTCTGCCGCTTTGTCCCAAAGTACTCTTGATGGCAAGCTTCAGAACCTGAACGTAATTGTCTTCGAGCCATTCGTAGAAGAATTGGCTGGGAACTTGAATAGTCAGGCTGGAACCTTCCAGCTTCACGGGCTGAATCGGTCTGAACCACGTAGAAAAGCTCTGCTCGTTTACGTGTTGTTCGATCACACGTAAACATTCATTCCATACTGCACTGGCTTCTGAACTCATCTACAGGTTTCTTGAAAAAGGTTGATCCGTTTAAAGAGAAGGGGGTCAAATTTGTGGAAAATTAACTTAAATAAAAAATCAAAAACCCCTTGAAAAATTGAAAATTCCGTGAATTGGGATTGTTTGCCAAAGATTGTTCTGCCATTAATTTCATACCATAAAAACACTTTAGGAATAAATTTTCTCTAAAACGGCTGTAACTGGCTGGTAATTTAGTTTTTAATGCTTTTGGCTGTACTGTAAATTTCCTTGGAGAAATCCAAAGGAATTTCCGAAGGGGGAATTCTTTTGGAAAATAGATTAAATACAAGGATTGGTTATTTTTGACTCAGCCAAAAACCCAAATATGACACATTCACTTTTTTCTGAATTTGCCCCGGTTTCCAAAGAAGACTGGATCCACCAGGCTACCCAAGATTTGAAAGGTAAAGATTTTGAACAGTCCTTGAGCTCCAAGCTCTGGGATTGCCTGAAGGTAGATCCCTTTTATACCTTGGACGATTTCAAAGAAAACCCTTCGGCACAATTCAGATTTCATTTCCCCTCCTCCATTCCGGGAATGCCTCCCAGAATTTGGCAAAATATCGTCAGCATTTTGCCTGGAGATACCAATGCTCAAATCCTTCATACCCTTGAAAACGGAGCCGAGGGATTGGTGATGTCTCTGAATGGATTGGAAAATCTGGAAGAGTTGTTGGATAATGTTCAACCTGAATACCTCAGTATTTTCATCAAACCCACCGGTAATCCACTGCTGGCTTTAGGGAATTTTATTTCTTGGATTGAGAGAACTGGGATCCCCGCTGAGCACGTGTCGGGCGCCTTCCTCTGGAGTCCATCTGATTTGGTGTTTGACCGGCAGGGTGGCTATCCTTTGGCCTTGGAAGTGTTTTCAGAAGTCATGGAAATGACTGAGGCCTATCCGAATTTTAAAAGTTTTACGCTCCAAACCTCACGATATTCGGAGTCTGGGGCCAATCCATTGGAGGCAATTGTTTTTTCCTTGGGAGAAATGATCGAGCTCATAGACCGTTCAGGAAAGTGGTCTCCTGAATTTCTTTTTCAAAAAGTGCTTTTGGAAGCGGCTATTGGGGAAGCTCATTTTGGAGAGATTGCCCGAATGAAAGCCTTTCGGCAGGCTGTGGTACAGTTGGCTGGACTTTATCAGCTGGAAGTTCGAGCTGAAGATTTTCAGTTATTCTGCTCGACGTCTTCCTGGTCAAAATCTCTTTTTGACGTTCATACGAATTTGATCCGGCAAACTTATGAAGCCATGGCAGGAGTACTTGGAGGCGCTAATTTTCTCTGGGTACGGCCGTTTCAGGAGGAAAATACCGGAGAACTTGAGCGCAGAATCGCCCGAAATGTATCCTCCATTTTAAGGGAAGAAGTTTATTTGGATAAAGTCATGGACCCGGCCTCAGGTTCGTATTTTCTGGAAAATTTGATCCAATCCATGCTGGGTTTCTTGGGAGTAAACCTGAAAAACATGGAAGAGAATGGGGGCTGGTTAAATGAATTGGAATCCGGGAAAATCCACCATGCTGTGCGGGCTTCCCGACAAAAAGTCCAAGCTGAATTTCTGGATCAAAAGAGGATAAAGGTCGGAGTCAACAAATATCCCGCCTCCGAAAAACTGAAAAAGGATTATGCATTTGAGATCTTTGAGGAAAAATCCTTTGAACTCAATCCTACCCGGGCTAGCTATTTATTCGAACTTCAAAATCAATCTTCCCGATGAGACCAGATCTAAACCAATGGAAATCCCAGGGGATTGAGGCTCCTAAATCCGAACATTCCTGGGATTCACCAGAAAAAATTACAATTCCGGAATTTTTCCCGGCAGACCAGATTCTGGAATTGCCCCACTTGAAATTTGCTGCGGGAATCCCTCCTTTTTTAAGGGGTCCCTACAGCACCATGTATGTGCAAAGACCTTGGACCATTCGCCAATACGCCGGGTTTTCTACCGCCGAGGAATCCAATGCTTTTTACCGCAGAAATTTAGCCGCAGGGCAAAAGGGACTTTCGGTAGCTTTTGACCTGGCTACCCACAGAGGATATGATTCCGATCATCCCCGGGTGCAGGGTGATGTGGGAAAAGCTGGAGTTGCCATTGATTCAGTCGAGGATATGAAGATCCTTTTTGACCAGATCCCCCTAGACCAAATGTCGGTATCCATGACCATGAATGGGGCAGTGATTCCTGTTTTGGCGTTTTATATCGTGGCGGCTGAGGAGCAAGGCGTGGCTCCGGAAAAACTTTCCGGAACCATCCAGAATGACATCCTGAAAGAATTCATGGTGCGGAATACTTATATCTATCCACCTCAGCCCAGCATGCGCATCATTGGGGATATTTTTGAATTTACCTCGAAGTACATGCCCAAATTCAACTCCATTTCTATATCGGGTTACCACATGCAGGAAGCCGGTGCCACCGCTGATTTGGAATTGGCCTATACCCTGGCAGATGGGCTGGAATACCTGAGGACAGGGATCAAAGCAGGATTGGACATTGATGATTTTGCGCCAAGACTTTCATTTTTCTGGGCTATAGGGATGAATTATTTTATGGAAATAGCGAAAATGAGAGCAGGGCGGATGCTTTGGGCAAAAATCGTCAGGCAGTTTAATCCCAAAGATTCTAAATCTCTGGCCTTGCGAACCCATTGCCAAACCTCAGGCTGGTCGCTTACCGAGCAGGATCCTTTCAACAATGTCACGCGAACTGCCATAGAGGCACTCGGCGCAGCCATGGGGCATACCCAATCCCTGCACACCAATTCCCTCGATGAGGCGATCGCTTTACCAACGGATTTCTCGGCCCGGATTGCCAGAAATACCCAATTGGTCCTACAGGAAGAAACCGGAATTACCCAAGTGGTGGATCCTTGGGGAGGTTCCTATTATTTGGAATACCTTACAGACCAGATTGCACAAAGAGCTTGGAATCTGATTCAGGAAGTGGAAGAAATGGGAGGTATGGCCAAGGCGATTGAAGCAGGATTGCCCAAACTGAGGATTGAGGAAGCCGCTGCCAGAAAGCAGGCCCGAATCGATAGCGGGAAAGATATCATCGTGGGAGTAAACCGATACCAAGTGGAAGAATCCACTCAAATTGAACTTTTGGAGGTGGACAATCAATCTGTCCGTGAATCCCAGATCAAGCGGATTGAGTCGGTAAAGGCATCCAGAAATTCAGAGGAGGTTGAGCTTACCCTGCAAAAAATCACGGAAGCAGCAAAATCCGGCACAGGCAATTTACTCGCGTTGGCCGTGGATGCCGCCCGAAAAAGAGCTACTTTAGGTGAAATCTCTTTGGCAATGGAAGATGCATTTGGCAGGCATAAAGCCCAAACTCAGACGGTCTCAGGAGTATACGCTTCAGAGGTGAAGAATCAGGAATCCTTCCAAAAAGCCCAAGAATTATCCGATCGTTTTGCAGAAGCAGAGGGGAGGAGGCCTCGGATCTTGGTGGCAAAAATGGGTCAGGATGGACACGACCGGGGTGCCAAAGTAATTGCCACTGGATTTGCGGATTTGGGATTTGATGTAGATCTCGGGCCACTCTTTCAGACTCCTCATGAAGTGGCCCTGCAGGCTATAGAAAATGATGTTCACCTGGTCGGAGCATCCTCTTTGGCTGCCGGACATAAAACTTTGATTCCTCAATTGATCCAAGAACTGAAAAATCTAGGACGCCCCGATATCCTCGTGGTGGCGGGTGGAGTTATTCCCACTAAGGATTATGATTTTCTTTTTGATTCGGGTGTAGCCGCGGTATTTGGTCCGGGGACGGTCCTTTCGGTGGCTGCAGTGGAAATATTGGAAAAATTAATGGAGACGAATTGAGCTAGTGTAGATTATACTCTTTGGGCATGGAAGCATTTTATTTGATTTTTGATGAGGGTTTGGAAAAGGAGGAGCTTGATTCTTTTTTTGAAAAACTAGACCCGGCACCCAAAGAGAAAATCCAGTTTTCAGATTTTTCCTGGGATCAATTTTCCGAAAAGGATTTGCTGATTTTTTGGGTTTCGGATGAGCAGGGAAGAGAGTTACTCTCCAAAGCTCCGGATCCTTCTCCAAAAATTGCATTCCTTCCCCATCCGGAATTGAAGAGCCTTGCCAAGTCGTTTGGAGTCAAGAGTTCCAAAAAAGAAGTCATGGAACAGCTCCAGGAAATAAAGGAAATCCAAACTTTGGATTTGCTGATGGTCAATGAGCAGCCCTGCTTCAACTCTCTGGTCATTGGAGATCGATTGGAGATATTGTACGATCGGGTGGAAAAAGGCTTTTTCAAAAGTTTCAAAAAGAGGTTTTCGAGCTTTTTGGGCCTGTTCCGAAAAGTCAGACTCAAAACCTATACGGTAAAGTACACCCTAGGTGAGGAAGAGAAATCTCTAGAAATAGCAGCCATGGGCATGATGGTGGTGGCGCACAATGAAAGCAACATTGTTTTCAAAAGGTTGATCAAGGATTCAGGCCTGCATGACGGGATGATTCATCTGATCATCATTGCGCCAAAAAGCCTGTTTTCTTTAATCAGCTTTGGGCTTCAAAATCTCTTTTTTCCGGTAAAAGGTGGGAGAATTCCGGATTTTGTAGGCTATCTCTCCACTGTGGAGATTGAAATAGCGGGAGAGGAAGAGATGCAATTGGGCTTGGATGGAGTGGAATCCCAAGAGGATTCCGTGCACTTGGGATTGTCTGAAAAGAAACTTTCTGTGTTTACCGGATTTGAGGGCACCAAGGAGAGTGAAAAAAAACCAAAAGAGGTGAATTTGCGAAGGTTGCCTCAGGGAAGACTGAGAGAGGAGTTAACCAAAAGATATCTTCCCTGGGCTAGGCACGCCACGACAGAGGAATTTAAAGAACTGTTTGCCATCATCCGTGAGAATTCCCAAACGACTACCAATTACATGGTATTGATGGCCTTGTCCACAGTGATTGCGACATTTGGCCTTTTTGGGGACTCGAGTCCAGTGGTGATCGGAGCCATGATTTTGGCCCCTTTGATGGGGCCGATTATCTCTCTGGCCATGGGAGCTCTCCGACAGGATGAGGTTTTGATCAAGGGGAGTTTGATCACCATTTTTTGGGGAGTGTTTCTGGGGATATTCTTTGCCGTGCTGATTACGGGCATTACCCCATTGAAGACTCCCACGGGAGAAATTTTGGCCAGAATAAGACCCAATTTGCTGGATTTGGGGGTGGCAGTAGGTGCCGGGATTGCCGGAGCTTTTGCCTATTCCCGGGAGGAGATTGCCAAAACCTTGGCCGGAGTGGCTATTTCGGTGGCTTTGGTACCTCCATTAGCAGTGGTAGGAATAGGTTTGGGTTGGGGAGATTGGAATATTTTCTGGGGAGCTGCGCTGCTTTTGGGGACTAACCTGGCCGGAATTGTGATGGCAGCGGTGCTGACCTTTTTGATGCTTGGTTTTAGTCCTTTCCAAATTGCAAAAAAAGGGCTTTTGATTTCTTTGGGGATTTTTCTGCTGGTGTCAGCGCCCTTGATTTGGAGTTTTTCTAAAATGGTCCGAGAAAACCGAATCATCCAAAATCTCAGTGGAAAAGAAATTCCCCATGGACTCTTAAGGGATGTGCAGGTTTTGAGCCTAAGTCCTTTGCGGCTTTCCTTGACCATCCTTTCCGAGCGAGAACTTCATGAAGAGGATTTTAAACTGATTCAGGATGAAATTCAGCACAAACTTCAGGAGCCCGTGGATTTAGAATTGAAACTGGGGGTGGAAGTAGTGACCATTGGCCGGAAAGGTGAGCTTCAGAATGATGGGTTTGATTTGGATGATACCTTGGAAAAAATGGTCGAAGGGGATAATTGAACTCGGAGGCTTAATTTTCAATTTCCAGTTCCAATAAGGCATAGCTTAGACTTTTTCCATGGGCATCCATGGCCAAGGAAGTAGTGACCCCGGTAGTTAAAGCATCTTCACAGGTAAACAGGATCGCTTTCAGTTCTGGTAAAACATACCGGGTGATGTCGCCCTTAAGTTGATGGGAGAGGTGTAGTTTAACCTTTTCCACACTCACCTGTTGAACCAGTTTTTCAAAGTCGGTTTCTACAAGAGGAAAGAGTGAGAGGATCAAAGTGTTTCCTTTGTCTCCTGCTCGGCTGTGGGCGATTTCTGCCAATTTTCTCTTCATGATTTCAAAATTTCTATGCTGGTAGGAATTTTATCCCGGGTATGTAGGATGGAGACTACGCCTAAGAGTTCGGTTACACTTTTTCTCGCCCCACCTCCTCCTGCAGGTCCATTGGTGTATAGGGCTTCCACTTCTTCTCCGACCAATTGAGCTAGGAAGGGATCTTGCGTTTTGCCAGCCACTCTAAGCCTTACCTCATAAGGTGAAGAATGGCCGGAAAGGGCTTCTCCATGTAAGGAACTCAGGCCGATGTAATCCACTCGAAATTCCCGAAAATGATGGGCGATTCGCTTTTGAATGATCTCTCCGGCTAATTTCGCTCTTTCTACTGCATGGGCCCCGGCATAGGAAATTTCCCCTTCTCCCATCCAGCCTGCCTGATAGCCAACGCTGACTTTGAGCCTTTCGGGCTGAGCTTTTCCCTGGCCACCAGTGATGGTAATTTCATTTGCAGCAGTTTGTTGGATTTTCACTTTGGAAAAATCAGCGATGACATCCGGAGTATAGTAATTTTCGGGATCCAGTACTTCGTACAGCAGCTGCTCTTTGGCTGTTTGAACCGAAATGATCCCACCGGTGTCAGCCACTTTGGAGATCACACCTGTTCCATCCCGAAATACATCCACAAATGGGTGTCCCAAGCGATCCATATCCGGAACGGGTTTGGAAATGGGATCGGCAAAATATCCTCCCGAGATCTGTCCGGCACATTCCATCAAATGACCCAAAACCGTTCCTTGCCCCATCAAGGGATAGTTTTTAGAGTCCCAACCCAACTCAAAAACCATCGGTGCCAAAAACAAAGAAGGATCTGCTACCCTGCCGGTGAGAATGATCTCTGCTTCGGATTCCAGGGCAGGCAAAATTGCGTCAATTCCAAGATAGGCATTGGCCGAAATGAGCGGGCCATAGGATCGAAGAGGTAAACCACCTTCCAAGGTCAACTCCTCACCGGAAATACCGGAGAAAACATCATCCCCCAAGACCACCGCGACTTTTACTTTCAATCCTTTCTTCTCGGCGATTTCGATGATTTTTTGGGCGCCGGCAATGGGATTGGCAGCACCCATATTGGTGATCAGTCGGGTCTTATGTTCTAGAAAAAGAGGCAAAAGTCCTTCTATTCTTCGTTCTAAAAGCACATCGAAGCCTACGTCAGGGTTCTGTTTTTTTCTTTTTTGCGCCAGCGCAATGGTTCTTTCTGCCAGGCATTCCAGCACGAGATAGTCCAGATTCCCTTTTTCTGTCAAGAGTAATGCAGGTTCCAGTCGATCTCCGGAAAAGCCTGCACCACAGCCGATTCTGATTTTTTCCTTCATGTCAAAGTGAGATTATGCCCATCAAAATTGAAACTCCCAGAATCACCAAAGTGACCAAGAAGGCCAAAGGAATTGTTGTTTTCTGATGATCTCCCAGTTCTACACCTGCCAATCCAACCAGCAAAAAGGTGGAGCCCGTCAAAGGACTAATGGGAAATCCCGTGGTCATCTGTCCCATAATGGCCGCTTGACCCACTTCCAAGCCACTTGCACCAAAATGCTCAGCAGTCGAAGACAGCAGCGGCAAAATCCCAAAATAAAAGGAGTCCGGGTCAAAGAGCATGCTTGCAGGCATGGCCACCAAGCCTGTCAATAGAGGAAGTCTCTGACCTAGAGCCTGGGGAAGATAATCCCTGACCGTTCCGGCCATGGCATCCATCATCCCGCTTCCTTTAAGAATTCCGGTAAAGCACCCGGCGGCAAAAAGAATACTTGCCATGAGCAAGGCTTCTTTGGCATGGGCATCCACCCGCTTCTTCTGCTCCTCCACTTTTGGGTAATTGATCAACAGCGCAAGGGCAAAGGCAATCATGAACACTACATAAGGAGGAGCCAAATTGAGGATAATGAAAGTAATGGCTAAAAGAATCAGTAGAATGTTAATCCAAAATAACTTGGGACGGTGCAAAGGGTCAGTATCTTCATGCGCTGGCAGGAGGGATGGTAATTCAGCTTGAGGAATGAAAGTTTTTTCTTTTTTTCCCAACCAAAAGGCAATCCCTAAAACAGTCAATAAGCCGAAAAGAAAGGGAATGAATATAGGATTGAAAAGTTCGGTCACAGAGACATTCAGTGCAGAAGCTGCGCGGATAGTCGGACCTCCCCAAGGCAAAATGTTCATCGTCCCGGCAGCCAAGGCTACAATGCAGGCTAGGGTGATTCTTTTCATCCCCAATTGATCATAAACTGGGACTAAGGCGGGAATCACCACCAAAAAAGTAACTGCCCCGGATCCATCCAGGTGCACTAGCATCGCCAAAACCGCCGTAGCCAAACAAATCTTTATCGGATCAGCACCGGCTATTTTTAGCAGTCGGGAAATGATGGGTTTGAAGGTACCTGCGTCCAGAAGGATCCCAAAGAATAAAATGGCAAAGACGAACATCACTCCGGTAGGGGCAATCGCCTGAAGCCCATCTCCGATCATTTTGGGTAGCTCTCCTGTTTTTCCAGCCAGAATGCCGGTTACTATCGGAATTAAAGTAAGTGCGATGACGGGCGAAGCTTTTTTGCTGATTACCAGATAAAGTAGCAAGACAATGGTCAGAAGTCCTAAAAAAGCCAGCATTACTTATCGGTTAAAGCTTTCCATAAACTTCATCTGTGACCAATAGGGAAGAGCTCTGGTTTTTACTTCAGTCCCCAGATCCACCACCAGAGGATTTTCCGGATCAAATACCGGCCATTCCGGAAGTCCTTCCCCATTGGGATTTCCTGTTTTTACGAAGTTGACCCAATAAGAGGACATGAGTTTTTCCAATTCATAATCCTCCGGTTCAAAAGGTCGGTTCCAGTTTCTCAGGGTATGCAAAGCATAGCTGAATTCCGCAGAATGGAAAGCGCCATAATTGGGTTCCCCGGGAGGAATTCTGGAGAAAAAGTACATATAGGCATCCTTTTGGCCTTTTTCGCTTTGCATTTTGGCCCAAGTGTAATTTTGGAGACCAAAGAATAAAGTGCTCATCAGGGCCTGTGTTTCGGCCAATTGCTCAGGACTCTCGGCCGGGAAAAGCTCCAGATATTCCCCGGCTCTGCCTCCGTATTGTTTTTTGGCATTTGCCTTAAACTCTGCGGGACTCATCTGTCCAGGAGTGGAAACCCGGTCATCTGCATTCCAGCCGGTCAATAAGGGAACATCGGAAAATGTCCCTTTTTCAAAGCTCTCTCTGGCGTTTTGGACGACTTTTCCATCCACGACCAGGCTGAATCTTCCCGGAAATTTAAGCAGGCTGTCTGCAGGGATTTTTCTTAAGGCTTCGATAGAGGGAATTCCCAAGGTATCCAGAAGTTCCTTTCCACGTTCTTCAGCTCCTGCCAATCCAGCAGTCAGGCCAGAGCCACGGTTAAACATCCCCCCACTCTGGGCAATAGCTTTGTGAAAAAGCCCTTTGGCTTTCGGCGAAACAACCAAGGCATTCACGCTAAATGCCCCGGCTGACTGGCCAGCAATGGTGACATTATTGGGATCGCCACCGAATTGATGGATATTCTTTTGGACCCATTCCAAAGCCGCGATTTGGTCCAAAATCCCGTAGTTTCCGGAGGTTTGTTCCGGACTTTCGACACTGAGTTCGGGGTGGGCAAAAAAGCCCAGCATACCCACACGATAATTCAGGTTTACTACCACAATCCCTTCTTTGGCCAGATCGGTCCCATCATAAAGCGGTACAGTATTTCCCCCCGAACTGAATCCTCCTCCATAAATCCAGACCATCACCGGTCGCTTCTCATCTGTTCTTTCGGCAGCTGTCCAGATGTTTAAGTAAAGACAATCTTCGGAAATGGGCTCTTTGGGAATCAAAAACTCTTCTGACCAGGCGAAAAAGGGGACTGGTGGATTTTGCATCGGAGCAGGTGGATTGTCCACACAAGCTTTGATTCCACCCCATGGAAGTACCGGCTGTGGAGCTTTCCATCGGAGCTCTCCCAGAGGAGGAGCTGCAAAGGGTACTCCTTTGAAAATTTTGACTTGACCTGAAGAATCGGTGGTTCCTGAAATCAATCCGCCTTCTACTGAGATTTGGTTCACAGAAATCAGCGATTGATCTTCTTGGGGCTGACAAGCGTACCCAAGCAGGCTCAAAAAGGCTATCATCAGGATGGCGGATTTTATCATAGGTTTTAGGGTCTAAAGCTGTAGAGGTAGGGGGCTTTATGACTTTTGCCCGTAAATAGTTTTTCGTGTCGGTCCAATATGTCCAAGCTGAGCATTTTGCGCTGAAAGCTTGTCCGTCGAAGTTTTTCACCTAAAATGGCTTCATAAACAGCTTGCAGCTCATTCATGGTGAATTTTTCCGGGAGGAGATTTCCTCCGATCAGCTTCCGATCCAGATTTTCCCGAAGGGTGTGAAGCGCTTTTTGGACAATTTTTCCGTGGTCTAAAATCAATTCGGGTAGTTTCTCGATTTCATACCAAGAAATAGAATCCGAAAGTGCATCTGGGGTGAGGGTGACTTTTTCGTGATCAATCAGTGCATAATAAGCCACGGAAAAAAAACGGTCTAACATCCAGTAATTTTTCGGCACTTCAAGGTGATTTGCTTGAAGGATCTTCTCCATTACTTCAGGCTGATGCCGTTCTTTGTTCCCAAAAGTGTGAAACTGCTCCAGGTAGATGTCCTTCAGCCCAGTTCGTTCATAGAGACCTCTTTTGACAGCGTCTTCCAGATTTTCATTTCTTTTGACAAAACCTCCGGGTAAGGCAAACCATCCAGTGGCATGGTATTCCATTAGGAGGATTTTCAATTTTCCTTTCGAAAAGCCGAATACAACAGAGTCGTAGGCTAGATGGGGAATAAATTGGGAAACTTCGGGTAAAGGCATATTCAGGTTAATTCGTATCTAAGTAAATAGGAATTTCCGGGAGAAGCAATTAATATTGTCTCAAAGTGTAACAATAGATCTTAAAACGCATCATCATGGAAAAATTTATCAAAGGGATGTTTCTGTTTTTTCTCGGGACTACACTGGCTTTTTCCCAAACCGACAATTCCATGCCTGTCCAAACCAAGATAAAAAACGGTGTAATTGAAGGAAATTACAACGTGACCAACGGAATTTCTACCTATTTCGGGATTCCTTTTGCCAAGCCGCCTGTTGGGGACCTTCGGTGGAAAGCTCCTGTGCCGGCTGATCCATGGACTGGGGTAAAAGAAACCAAGAAATTTGGCCCAAGACCCGTTCAGGGATTGGTTTTCGGAGACATGAACTCTTGGTCCGATGGGGTTTCGGAAGATTGTCTTCATTTGAATGTATGGACTCCCGTAAAAAGGAATCAAAAGGATCTCCCGGTTTTGGTGTATTTCTATGGAGGTGGATTTGTAGCCGGGGATGCTTCTGAGCCAAGGTATAATGGTGAATCCATGGCCAAAAAAGGCGTAGTGGTGGTGACGGTCAATTACCGATTGGGTGTTTTTGGATTTTTGGCCCATCCGGAACTCAGTGCCGAGTCTTCCTATAAAGCCTCTGGAAATTACGGGCTTTTGGATCAAGCATTGGCGCTTCAATGGGTGAAGGATAATATTTCTTCTTTCGGAGGAAATCCCAATCAGGTGACCATAGCTGGGGAATCTGCTGGGTCCATTTCGGTTTCCTATCAGATGGCCTCTCCGCTTTCCAAAAATCTGATTCATGGTGCCATCGGAGAAAGCGGTGCAGGGATCAATCCTACTTTGGCCCCAACCTCCTTAGCTGAAGCAGAACAGGTAGGCAGTGAATTTCTCACCAAAGGAGGGGTAAGTTCTATCGCCGAGGCAAGAAAAATGTCGGCAAAGGACATTTTTGAAATCTATCAGGAGTCGGGTCGCTTTGGTTTCCCGGTGGTGATTGACAATTATTTCCTTCCAAAAACGCTTCCGGAAATATTTGAAGCTGGGGAGCAGACTCAGGTTCCTTTGCTGGTTGGCTGGAATTCCGCAGAGATTCCGGGTATGGCATTTATCCAAGGCCAACCTTATACCCCTGAAGCTTTCATCGCCAAAGTTCAGGAGGTTTATCCAGAGCAATGGCAAGAGGTATTGGCCTTACATCCGCACGAGACTCCAGCTCAAGTCGAATGGGCAGCTACCAATCTTGCTGCGGACCGGTTTATTTCTTACTCCACTTGGAAGTGGTTTGATTTGCATAGGAACAACAGCCAACAACCCGTTTACAGATATTTGTATTCCAAGATCCGACCTGATTTAGTTGATAAAAGCAGGGTTTCCGGCTTGGCAGGAGGTACACAAAGTGCAGATTCTGCTCCTCCGGTCCCCAAACCAATAGGGGCTCCGCATGCAGCGGAAATCGAATACGCCATGGGAAATCTTCACTTGGTGAAAGATTACGCTTGGACCCAAGATGATTTTAAAACCTCGGAGACCATGCTGAACTTCTTTACCAATTTTGTGAAAACAGGAAATCCTAACGGGAAAAATGTTCCTGCCTGGTCTGCAGCTAAGGCAGGGGATCCTACTCCTCCGGTGATGATCATCGATACGGAATCCAAAGAAGTGAAAGCTGTGGAAGATTCCCGGTATGAATTCCACGACAAATACTATGGAAATACCAAAAAGTAGGTTTTTTGTTTTTTTGACTTAACACAGGAAAAAGGCCGGGAAACCGGCCTTTTTACTTATTCAATGAAGAATGCTTTCCCACCTTCACAAATAATATTACGTGGAGGATTGACTAGGGCACAGTCAGAAATGGCCCCGGTTTTTTGATTATAAGCCTTCTGTTGTTCAGTGTATCGATTAACCAATTCTAAAAACTCTTTCTCAACCGATTGATGGTAAGCGATATACTTAGCAGGTCCACCGCAAGCTTTTGCTCCCATTGCAGTAAATTTCCATTCCGACGAATTTGTGCAGGAGACTGATTCCGAAAGTCTAATAATCTGGACTTCCAGTGCATCCAAATCCGTGGCAAGTTGATCCTCTCCCTCACAACTGAAGCTGAAAAGCAGGAAGGCTATACCGATCCATAAGATGTTTTTCATCAGCTTTGAATTTTCTTATCAAACGAATTCCCTTTCAAATCTGCTACTTTTTTTCAAAAATTATCTTTCCGTTCACCAGAGTAAGGATAATCTCAGTTTCATGGATTTTCATAGGGTCGATCGAAAATAAATCATCGGAATACACCACCAAATCTGCCAATTGCCCGGGAATTAATTTTCCCTTGATTTCTTCTTCAAAAGAAGAGTAAGCCCCCATCGAGGTGTATGCTTTCAAGGCCTGCGCTAGGAGGATTCTCTCTTGGGGAATCCATCCTACTTCCGGATATCCTTTTGGGTTTCTGCGGTTCACTGCGACATGAAGCCCTCGAATAGGATTCAGACTGATGCAAGCCGGCCAGTCGCTGCTAAAAACCAAATCAGCCTCCTGATCCAAGAGGGATTTCCAGGCAAAAGAATAGGGGAGTCGGTCTTCTCCCACTGCATTGGACCATACAGTGGTCGTACCCGGCTCG
>JAJLJS010000245.1:0-1073 GCA_033844545.1 Cyclobacteriaceae bacterium
TTTCACATCTCCGGAATTGACCAGTTTGGACTGGGCGAAAAGGAGAATAAGTACCAGTAGCAGAATGATGATGGTAAATGCTACAATGGACGTAATAATTACAGAACCCATGAAATTTTGGTTTTACTTTTTCGTAGGAATTAGCCCCAATTTGGGTGCACAAATATATTTATTAATCACTAAAACAGGCCAATCAAATTGAAAATTGCAGTCAATTCAGGTGGCTTTTTGATAAGGTAACTGATTAATTGTTCAGGAGGTTTAGCAAAGTGGTCAATCTGGCCTTCAATTGTCTTCTATCGATGATGAAATCGAGGAATCCGTGCTCCAAAACGAACTCAGAACTTTGAAAACCTTTTGGCAAATCCTTTCCGATTGTTTCCCGGATTACCCTTGGACCAGCAAACCCGATCAAGGCACCCGGCTCGGCAATATTGAAATCTCCCAACATCGCATAAGAGGCCGTCACCCCACCAGTGGTAGGATCGGTCAGCAGTGAGATATACGGAATGGCTGCTTGATCGAGAAGTGCAAGTTTGGCTGAAGTCTTGGCCATTTGCATCAAGGAAAATCCAGCTTCCATCATTCGGGCGCCACCGGACTTGGAGATCATCAAAAATGGTATTTTATGCTTCAAGGAATAATCAATAGCGCGAGCGATTTTCTCTCCCACCACGGACCCCATTGATCCTCCGATAAAATTGAAATCCATACAGGCTACCACGATTTCCAAGCCATTCATTTTGCCATGAGCAGTGCGTACGGCATCATTCAGCTCAGATTTTTTGATGGTCGCTTCGATTCTGGAGGAATATGGCTTGGTATCCACAAATTTCAGTGGATCACCGGAGGTCATATTCTTATCCAGCTCGGTGAATTTATTGTTGTCAAAGAGGATTTCGAAGTATTCTTTGGAGCCTATCTTGACGTGGAAATCATCATCTGGGCACACATAAGAATTGTTTTTCAGCTCACGGGTATGGATGATATTCCCGTTTGGCGTCTTAAACCACAGTCCGTCAGGAGCGTCTTTCTTCTCTGCGGTGGAGGTTTTGATGCCTTTGTCAGTTCTT
>JAJLJS010000246.1:0-7770 GCA_033844545.1 Cyclobacteriaceae bacterium
GCTCCGTGAATGATGGTTTCAGGGGACAAATCCCCAATCACTTGGTCCACTTGTGCTGCATGGGTGATGTCGAGTGTCACATAGGTAAACCCATCCCCGGTAAGCCTGCAATCCCCCTTCCCCGTCGCAATAACCTCAAAAGTGCCCCTTTTGACCAATTGTTCGACCAATTTTTGACCTAAAAGCCCATTTGCGCCGGTGATTAATACTTTTGGTTTACTTGTTTGTGGGGTAGACATAGCCAAATTCTTTTTCGATTTTTTTACGGGAAACTTTCTCGACACTTACTTTCATGTAAACAGGATTATTCGGAACCTCATTGGTGGTGGGTTCGGCGGCAATTTTGTCCACGACCTCCAAGCCTGAAAGCACCTCCCCAAATACCGTGTATTCGAAATCCAAATGAGGAGCTCCACCAACTTCTGCATAAGCTTGGATTTGCTCTGGGGTATAATCTTTGGTCAACTTGATTTTCAAGGTTTCCTCAATTTCATCCCGTTTGGACAGCAGCAAATTGGTCAAGCTGTCAAATTTTTCCTCCTGAAAAAGCCGGGTATATTCTTGCTTCAAGGCTTGCTGGGTGCCAAGCTGCATAAATTGAAAAACCGCCTTTTGCAAGGCAGGAAAATCCGTGGTCAACTCCAGCTCCTCATAGGTGCGTCCCTGTACGATGTAAAATTGAGAACCATTGCTTCGCTTTTGGGGATTGATATTGTCCCCTTGGCGGGCGGCCCCGATCATTCCCTTTCGGTGAATATGATTCCTTCGAATTTCTGCGGGAAGCGTGGGCCATTCCTGAGGAGGAAGTCCTTCTTTTTGAAATACATCTCCACCCTGCACCATGAAGCCTTGAATCACCCGGTGAAAACTGGTAGAGTCAAACCTCCCCGCTTCGGCCAAAGCAATGAAATTATTTTTATGCTCGGGAGTATCGTCGAAAAGAACTGCCTTAATCTCTCCGTGCCGGGTAGAAATGGTAATGAGGTAATCTTTATCCTTTCCGCAGGCCCAAGAACTCCAAAGAACCAGGGAGAAAAAGATGCTTCTTGCAATTAGTTTCATATTAGGGTTGTGCTTTTTTTATTGCTTCCAAAATTTCCTTTCCTCCAGCTGCCAAGACTTTGGAAGCCAATTGGTTTCCAAGGCTTTCCGGAGCTGAAGAAGGGCCTTTTACCTCTAAAAAAATCCGCTTTTTGCCGTCCAAGCTGATAATCCCCCCAGTCAAACTCAATTGATCTCCATTCAAGGTCGCCAAAGCGAACACCGGGATACTACAGCCTCCTTCCAAGACCCTAAGATAAGCCCGCTCCGCCCGTAGTCTGGCTTCCGTCTCAGCATGATTACAGGCATGAATGATTTGAGTTTTCAAAGTTGGATCAAGGTTTTTAGCAGACTCTATGGCCACTGAGCCCTGCCCCACTGCCGGGGTAAATTCGGCTAAGTCCAAAAAGTCCGCGATCATTTCCCCATACCCCATTCGATGGACTCCGGCATAAGCCAAAAGCAGGGCGTCGCACAGTCCCTCCTCCATTTTTCGGATTCTGGTCTGGAGATTCCCGCGAACATCTACTGTCTGGATATGGGGATAAAAATGCTTTAAAGTGGCAATTCTTCGGGTGGATGAGGTTCCTAAAACAAAAGGTTTGCTGGAATCCCGGAGAGAAAGGTCTTTGCGATGAGAGAGAATGATATCATTTTCCTTTTCCCTTTCGGTAAAAGCAATGATCTCAAATTCCTCCCCCAGATTTGATTGCATATCCTTGGCAGAATGTACGGCCAGGTCAATTCTTCCGTCCAGCAGCTGATCCTCCAACTCTTGGGTAAAAACTCCCTTGGATCCGATCTTGGCGATGGAAACATCCAAAACTTGATCCCCTTTGGTTTCAATGATTACCACCTGGGTTTTTAGCCCCGCATTTTTCAGCAAATCTTCTACATAATAGGCTTGCCAAAGTGCAAGTTTGCTTCCTCGGGTTCCGATGTTGATTACGCGACTCATTTAGTGTTTTTCTCTTTTGGAAGATCTCTTCTTGACACCTTCTTCCACGAATTTGATAATTTCTCCGGCCACATTCACGCCGGTAGCTGCTTCTATTCCCTCCAATCCCGGAGAGCTGTTTACTTCCAGGATCAAAGGCCCTCTGGCGGATTGAAGCATGTCCACACCGGCAACATCCAATCCCAGGGCTTTGGCGGCATTCAAGGCGGCCTGCCTTTCGACCCTGGTCAATTTGATCACCGAAGCCACCCCACCTCGATGGAGATTGGAGCGAAATTCTCCCTCGGCTCCCTGCCGCTTCATAGCACCGACCACTTTTCCATTGACAACAAAAGCCCGGATATCAGCTCCTTTGGCTTCTTTGATAAATTCCTGGACAATGATTCTGGCCTTCAATCCATGAAAGGCCTCAATGACAGACTGGGCTGCTTTTTTCGTTTCAGCCAAAACAACCCCCAAGCCCTGAGTCCCTTCCAATAGCTTGATGATCACTGGAGCGCCGCCCACCTGCTCCAAAAGTTGTTTTTCTCCACCTTTGGAAAAATTGGTAAAGGCCGTTTTTGGCATGCCCAATCCATTTTTCGACAAAATCTGCAAGCTTCTAAGTTTGTCTCTGCTGCGGACAATAGCCTGAGAATTAACTACGGAGAACGCTCCCATCAATTCAAACTGCCTCACGACTGCCGTTCCATAAAAGGTAATCGAGGCCCCGATTCGGGGAATGATCGCATCGATTCCCTCCAGCTTCTGGCCTTTGTAGATAATCGAGGGCCCTTCTTGCTCAATGATCAGGTCACAAAGACTGTGATCTACGATCAAGGCTTCATGGCCGGCATGCTGAATTTCTTCGAAAAGTCTTCGGGTAGAAACTAATTTTGGATTCCTCGAAAGGATGGCAATTTTCATTTGTGATGTCGGTAGGGTTTTCCCAAGTTGGTTTTGGATACATCGACGAGGAATTTTCCCCGAAGAATCTTTCGTCCCAGCAAGATCGAGTTTTTCATGCTGGATCGATCCGTAAGCGTAAATTCTGCCATAAAGGTCTCCCCGGCTAGCTGAACTTTTGTTTCGATCAGGAATCTGATTTCAGTCTGTCCGAATGAGTTCTTAACCTTTTTTTCACGGAATTTTTCAAAGGATAAAGTTTTTCCGGAAAATTTTCTATGCCCCGGCAACAAGGCCTGGAATTTCAACATCTTCTTGCCGTCTTTTTCTTCCAAGCGGATCTCTTCGGCATGAAGACTACTGGTGTAGGCTCCAGTGTCAATTTTGGCCCAAACCAGATTCAGGCCAAGAACAGGGATGGTTATTTTTTCTTTTCTTCCGATAATTTTAAGTCCCATAGCTTCAGGATTTAGCCATCATTAGGACAATTTCCATCGACAGATCTGTGAAAATCATTTTCGCATTCCCATTTCTTTCCAAATGGTAATGCGCTCGATTGAAGGATTCACAAAGCTTGCTGGCATGATCCTCCGTCAATACGTTTTTACTGATCTTGTCGATAAAAACCCGATCTTCATCAGTAGTCCGCAGGAGCTTATCCAGATCCAGATTTTTCAGCAATATCTCCCTAGCCACATTTAGACCTGCCAGCATCAGGGACTTTTGAGCTTCTTTGTCTGCTTTGTGAAATTCATCCGAGAGATTGAAAATATCTTTCAAATTTCGGGAAGCACAGAGCCTAAACCAATCCCGAACTTGGCGGACAGTCTGATCCTCCACCTGATCCAAAAGGCGGTAGGCTTCCCGGAGGTTTCCATCTGCTAACATGGCGATCTGTTCGGCAGCTTTGGCTTCGCAAAGTCCTGAATTGACCAAGTGATCTTGGATTTCCTCATCGGAAAAGGCCCTTACCAGAATTTTTTGAGTTCGGGAAAGGATCGTAGTGAGCAATTGGTCTGCCTGGGAAGTCACCAACATGAAGATGGTTTTCGCGGGTGGTTCCTCGATTATTTTCAGCAGAGAATTGGCGGCAGAGGGATGCAGGTATTCCGGCGCCCAGAGAAGCATAATTTTATATCCTCCCTCAAAGGACATCAAGGAAAGGGTTTGGATAATTTTCCTCGCCGCACCCTTTGAAATGTTCAACTGCTTTTTTTCAAAGCCATTGAAATAAATAAAGTCATGGACATTGCCATACGGATGCTCGAAGACAAATTTTCTCCAATTGCTTAGAATATCGATTTTCGCGTCTTTCTCATCCTCTTCTTTTTCTTCCTCTTTTCCAGTAGCCACTACTGGGAATGCAAAATTTAAATCGGGAAGAATCAGCTTCTTCATCCGTTGGCAGGAAGAGCAGGCTCCGCAGGAATCTTGTCCGTTTTTTGATTCACAAAAGAGATAGGTTGCCAAGGCCAAGGCCAAAGTCAGGTTGGCCGAACCCTCTGGTCCGTGGAAAAGCAAGGCATGCGCCAGATGATTGTTTTCCACCGCCTGAAGAAGCTTTTCTTTGGTCTCTGCCAAACCTGGTATTTCTGAAAACTGCATAGTGGAAAATCAGGAGGTTTTATCCCAAATTCTATAGGATTTGGTCAATTCAAAAACCTTGGCCAAAATTTCTTTTTCTTCGTCAGTCCATTCCTTCCCTCTTCTTCCGAAGACCGCTTTGGCTGTTTCTTCAAATTTCGGAATGGAAAAGGTTGAAAACCCAGCGGCACCTCCCCAGGAAAAGGATGGGATAAAATTACGAGGGAATCCATCTCCGAAAATATTGGCTCCCACACCCACGACCGTCCCTGTATTAAACATAGTATTGATTCCGCATTTGCTGTGATCTCCCATCATCAGCCCACAAAATTGGAGTCCGGTGTTGGAAAACCCGCCTTTGGTATAATCCCAGACTTTGACGGGGGCGTAGTTGTTTTTCAGGTTTGAGGTGTTGGTATCAGCCCCCAGATTACACCATTCTCCGATGACGGAATTGCCCAGGAATCCCTCATGTCCCTTATTGGAATAGCCAAATATGACAGAATTGGAAACTTCACCCCCAACTTTGGAAAATGGGCCTACAGTAGTATCTCCCCGCAATTTTGCTCCCATATTGATGGTCGATCCTTCACAGAGTGCAAAAGGACCACGAATCAAAGAGCCTTCCTGGATCTCGGTGTTTTTCCCGATATAAATCGGCCCTGCTTCGGCATTTAAGACTGCAGCCTTGATTTTTGCTCCTTCCTCTACAAAGATGTTTTCTCCAGCATAGACCACAGTATAGGGATCTTGGATTTCTCGAGAAACTCTTCCGCGGGTAATCAGATCAAAATCTTTTCGGATTTCGGATGCATTGAATTGAAAAATATTCCAGGTTTTTTGAAGTAAGGCGGGTTCATGAGAAAGCTGAATAGCCTCTTTTTCATTTAGCTTGGAAAGATTTTTTTCCGTTTCGCCGATATAACCTGCCAAAAGAATCTTCCCGAAAAACAACGCTTGATCATCCTTCAGTTTTTGAAGAACTTCCCAATCCCCATTTTGAGGCATCCAGGCTCCATTGATAGCCAAGGCTTTGGCAGAATGGGCAGGGAATTTTTTTTGGAGATAATCTTGGGTCAAAAAGGAAATCCGGGCACCGGAGAGTTTTTCCCATTTCTCTGAGATCTTCAGAATCCCCACACGAATATCCGCTACTGGCCGGGTAAAGGTGAAAGGAAGAAGCGATCCGCGGATAGCCGGGTCATCAAACAAAAGAATTTGCATCATAGGGCAAAAATAAAAAAGTCTCCCGGAATCCATGCTCCGGGAGACTTTTTAGAAAGGTGAAGAAACAGATTACTTCTTCGCGTATCTTTTGTTGAACTTCTCCACTCGACCAGCGGTATCAAGAAGCATTTTCTTACCGGTGTAGAATGGGTGAGACTCAGAGCTCACTTCGATTTTGTACACTGGATAAGTCTTTCCATCAGTCCACTCGATTGTCTCTGAAGTCTCGATTGTGGATTTGGTCAAAAACTTAAACTCGCTGGAGGTATCGTAGAATACTACGTCTCTGTAGTTTGGATGAATATCTTTTTTCATATGATTAGCTAGTTTTCTTTCGCCTTTTTGAAATGAGGCACAAAGATATTCTTTTAAACAAAACTCACCAAATCTTTCCCAAGGATTTATTTCAATTCCCCCGTTATCGACCTAATTATTTGCTTTTCAGGTCACCCCGCTTGATGGACTTGATAAATTGTGACCAGGCAAAAGGGTCCAAAATCCGGAGTGGTCTTGGCCCATACAGGTCCTGGTTTTGCTGCAATTGTCCCTGTTGAAAATACCTGAAGTTTTCATTAGGAGAAGAAGGCATCGTTTCTGCCCATCGCAAAAGCATCTCCGGACTCATATTGGACCGGCTGATAGACATAGGATCCACGACATTCATCGCTACCACCGCCTTTTTAAATTCTTCTTCGGTAGGATAAGGCATAACCTCGATTTCAGCCAAGGCGATTTCGTCCACCTCCATCGTCAATATCAAACTAATTCGGTCATTTTCTACTTTGTCCGGCACTTTGAAAGATTGTTTTTTCAACCCGATAAACGTGAATAGCACGCTATCTCCTTCCAACACCGGCATGGAAAAGTATCCAAAACGACCGGAAACCGTCCCTCTACCTTTTTTAGGCACATAAATGTTTACCCCCGGAACAGCGTCGGTACTGTCCGCATTCAAGATAATCCCTGATAGCTGGATGACCTTTTTATCCGATTGGTCCTGAGCCAAAGTTTTCTCCGAGACGAAAAAAAATCCCATGACCAACAAAAAAGAAAGTAAAGCTTGAATTTTCACGAAGTATTTTTTGATAATGTCTACGCCGAATTGCGTTGCTAGTTTAGTCTAATTTCGGGTGAAATTTTATTTTCACCTCTTCATCACAAGTTAAAACTTACAAATGAGACTCAAAAATATCAGTTTAAACTATGGATTGCGAATTTTTAAGGCGCTTTCCGAAGAGCCCAGGGTGAGGATTTTTCATTTGCTGATGTTAAACAAGGAATTGAGCATCTCGGACTTGGAACATATTCTGGATTTTACGCAAACCAAAACCAGCCGGCACCTGATTTACCTGAAAAACGCAGGGCTATTGGGAAGCCGCCGAGTAGACCAGTGGGTATTTTATTACATCCTCGAGGAATATCTTGAAATCATTCAGCAGATTTTCAAGTTTATCCAAAAAGATCCCAGTCTCATCAAGGATCAGGAGACCTTTGAAATCCTGAAATCAAACCGGGAACTGGCGATCAACAAAATTCAAAACAACCAATACCGACGGTAATTACCCTGTGAAAACCTACCAACACATCTTCTTCGACCTGGATCATACGCTTTGGGATTACGATCGAAATGTCACCGAATCCCTATCTGAGCTCTACCACCACTATTCACTTCAAAACCTCGGAATCGAGACTTTTGATAAATTCTTTGCGGCTTTTCACCACGTCAATTTTCAACTTTGGGATTGGTATAACGTCGGAAAAATCGACAAATACAACCTCCGAAGAGAGCGGTTTCCAAGAATATTCACCCATGCAGGAGGAAGAGCGGACGCAATTCCCCTGGAATTTGAAGAAGATTTCATGCATAGAACTTCCTCCAAGCCTCATGTTTTTCCTTACTCCAAAGAAATCCTTCATTATCTCAAGGCTAAATACAAAGTCCACCTGATTACCAATGGATTCAATGAATCCCAAGCCAAAAAGATGAAATCCTCGGGTTTGGATGTCTTCTTTGAACTAGTGGTCACCTCAGAAACTACAGGGCACAAAAAGCCTGACCCAAGGATCTTTCATTA
>JAJLJS010000247.1:0-1091 GCA_033844545.1 Cyclobacteriaceae bacterium
ACTTTGATAGAATCAGTCTGAAGTCCATTGACCAAAATCCCCAAACTATAGATTGTCCCACTCCTGGAACCATTTTCAAAAAACACCGCCGCTCCCCGAGTCAACTGAAAGTTTTCGATTTCTCCTTTGGATAAAATCTCCCCAAAAAACTCCTGCAAGGCCGAACCTGGACGGTCTTTTTTCTCCGCGTTTGCAAAGAGATTCACCTGAATGGTGGGATGGATAAAACTCAAGTCATCAATCAACAAATGCCTGTTAAAAATCAGCTTCAAGGGATGGACATTTCTTAAAAAGGCCTCCTCAATCTCCCCTCTCACATGGGTGACAGTATCTGGAAGGAGGGAATTGATTTTAAGGTTTTTCAAATAAATGGCCCCCTCAAAAATCTTAAAATCCACTTCACCCAACTTGAATTCATATTTCTGATCCGGATTTTGATTCAGAATGGATTCCAAATTATCATTAACCCATTTTTCCCCATAAATAGCAAGAGAATACCCAACTAAACCCAAGATCAGAACAATCCCGATCAAAAACATCAACAGTCGCTTCATGGAAATATTGGGTGATTTTAAAAGTGAATAAGCTCAAATTAAGATAGTGAAATACCTGAAGACTAGAAATTTCAACCGCAAATCATTTAAAGTTCAATTCCTTAAATCTGATTTTCTAACTTAGGAATTCCAATTCTTAAGCCAGCGTCCTCCCTTATGGATAAATTCTTACTCTGCTGTTTGTTTTTCGCCTTAAGCGGAATCTCCAAAGCCCAAGAGATAAAAATCCTTTCTTATAATATCTATCACGGTGAAAATCCCTCCAAACCAGGAGACAGCACCTTTCATCACCTGGCCGATTTCATCATTCTCAACCAACCCGAAGTCGTAGCGCTGCAAGAGGTGGACAGCATGACACTTCGCTCTGAGAAGATTTATGGGAGAAAGATGGATTTCATGCAAAGATTGACTAAGGAAACCGGCTATCGAAGTTATTTCGGAAAAGCGATGGACTATGATGAAGGTGCTTATGGGGAGGGACTTTTGGCAAAGAAAGGATCAACTTATCACACCGTTCCACTTCCTACCCCAGCAGGA
>JAJLJS010000248.1:0-12627 GCA_033844545.1 Cyclobacteriaceae bacterium
AGCGGGATCAAAGGACGGACAGTCACCCTTAAGTTGAAATATTCAGACTTTTCCCAGCAAACAAGGAGTAGAACCTTGGATCAATATCCTGAGTCAGAGAATATCTGGGAAATCGGAAAGGAATTATTGAATCAAGAGGAAGTACCCAAACCAGTCCGGCTTTTGGGACTGGGAATTTCGAATTTAAATATCACCGAAGAGCAGGTTTATTTCGGAGAGCAGTTGAAGATCCCATTTGGGAATTGAACATCCATAAACCATTTATTTTTTAATGCATCGACAGGAAATCCCGGAGTTTTTGGCATTATCTATTTTTCCAAATCCAGCACCGGATGCAAATAAACTATAGAGCCATACGTAGTCTTTAGCGGGATCTGCTTCATCCACACTCCAAAAACTGGCCCGGGTATTTGGAAAAAATGTATCAAAATTCCCCACAGCATCTCTAAAACTCACCGGTATCGCCGAGAATCCAGACTCATTGGTTCCACCCACGTTGGGTTCGGCCCATCCCCCCACGGTTTTCATTTTCCCACCCGCCACCAATCTTCCGCCTAAGTATTCAGTCAATTCATCCCAATCAGAATTATTGGGTACTCTCCAACCCGGAGGGCAAATTTTGTCACTGGCTACGGCATACCAATTATATACCAAGCCCTGATCCGTCTGAAGCTGTTCATTGCCTTCGGGATAGGAAAAAGTAGCCCGCTTTAATCGCCAACTCTGATACCAATCATCGGGATTTGTTCCATCAAAAAAATCACCCTTGTACCTTAAATTTTCCTTAAACCATACCTGAGATCCAATCCTGACAATTTCATATTGATTCCCATCTCTATTATCCGTCACTGTACTTCTTCTGGGAGGAATGTTCCAATCTCTCCCCATGCATCCCTGAAAAATCAGGGAAAAAAGGATTCCAATAAATAGTAAGCGTACCATATTTTTTTTTTTGATCACCCAAAAATTAGAGCTCCTACAATTTTTAACCTATCCAGAATTAGAATCCGGAAGGATGATGCTAGAATTTGGCGAAAGCCAATCCCGCAAATAATAAAAGAACTTTGCCTGCCATTTTGTCCGCATTTTCGTAATTTCGCAACCTGAACAGCTCAATTCTGGTTGGAATCCTTTCCTGCCAAACCCAAATAGAAAGAATTATCCGAATATGGATTTAATTAAAGATATCGACATAATCTCCGCTGAGGAGGCTCAGGCCTGTGATTTCAAAACCACCACGGACGAAAACACCGGCAAAACCAAAAAATTATACATCGAAAGCTACGGTTGCCAGATGAATTTCTCGGATTCAGAAATCGTCGCTTCCATCATGAAGGAAAATGGATTTGACACCACTTCTGATTTCCAACAAGCCGATGTGGTTTTTCTGAACACCTGTTCCATCCGGGAGAAGGCCGAGCAAACGGTAAGAAATCGCTTAAACCACTTCAATGCCGTCAAAAAAAATAAGCCTGAAATGACCATTGGGGTCCTGGGCTGTATGGCAGAGCGATTGAAAGAAAAATTGCTAGAGGAAGAAAAGATTGTGGACGTGGTCGTAGGGCCGGATGCGTACCGAGACCTCCCAAATCTGGTCGCAGTCGCAGAGGAAGGTCAAAAGGCCGTCAACACCTTCCTTTCTAGGGAAGAAACCTACGCCGATATTGCTCCGGTACGATTGAATTCCAATGGAGTAACTGCCTTTATCTCCATCATGCGGGGCTGTGACAACATGTGCTCTTTCTGCGTGGTACCTTTTACCAGAGGAAGAGAAAGAAGCCGTGACCCTCACTCCATCGTGGCAGAAGCTCAGGATTTGTTCAGCAAAGGATATAAGGAAGTAACTCTTTTAGGCCAAAATGTGGATTCTTACAAATGGTCTCCTGAGGAAAACAACAAAGCCCGACTTAACAAAAAAGGAGAAGAAATCAGCCAAGTAGTAACCTTTGCCCACCTTTTGGAAATGGTGGCCCAGGTCAATCCAATGCTTCGGGTAAGATTCTCGACTTCCCATCCTAAAGACATCACCGACGAGGTACTTCATACCATGAAGAAGTTCGACAACATCTGCAAATACATCCATTTGCCGGTTCAATCCGGAAATTCCAGAGTACTGGAACTGATGAACAGGACCTATGACCGGGAATGGTATTTGGACCGGGTCAAGGCCATCCGGGAAATCTTGGGAGAGGAGTGCGGAATTTCTTCAGATATGATCGCTGGCTTTTGCACGGAGACTGAGGAAGAGCATCGGGACACCTTGAGTCTGATGGATCTTGTCCAGTATGACTTTTCCTACATGTTCTTTTATTCCGAGCGTCCGGGCACTTTAGCGGCAAAAAAATATGCGGATGATATTCCTTTGGAGGTAAAAAAGCGACGTTTGGCGGAAATCATTGAGAAGCAAAATCAGCTTTCTTACCAAAGAAATCAACTTGATCTGGGAAAAGAACAAGTAATTCTGATTGAAGGCACTTCCAAAAAATCCAAGAACGAACTCAAAGGAAGAAACTCTGCAAATAAGGTGGTAATCGTACCTGCTGAAGGATTGAACTTGGGGGATTATGTGAAAGTGAAAATCACCCAATGCTCCCCTGCCACCCTTTTTGGGGAAGTGCTGGAAATCAATCCAGCTTTAGCATGATATATAATTCATCCCTGCGAATGAATCAGCCAGTCCCGAACAGGTTTCGGGAGTGCAATCGTTCAGCCCCAAAACCTGCGCATCCATGATCACGCCTCAGGAAATACACAGCGTCAAACTGCGATTTGGAATTATCGGAAACTCCCCCCTGCTAAACCATGCCATTCAGGTAGCGATGCAGGCAGCTCCCACAGATATGACGGTGCTGATTACCGGGGAAAGTGGAAGTGGTAAGGAGAGTTTTTCTAAAATCATCCATTCCCTTTCCCTGAGAAAGCACGGAAAATTCATCGCCATCAACTGCGGAGCCATTCCGGAAGGGACGATTGATTCCGAACTCTTCGGACATGAAAAAGGATCCTTTACCGGTGCCCATGAGGCCCGAAAGGGATATTTTGAAGTAACCGATGGGGGCACCATTTTTCTGGACGAAATCGGGGAAATGCCTCTGGGAACCCAGGCCAGACTTCTTCGGGTTTTGGAAAACGGGGAATTTATCCGAGTGGGATCTTCCAAAGTCCAGAAAACCAACGTGCGGGTCATCACTGCCACGAATGTCAACCTGATCAAGGCCGTTGAAAAAGGGAAGTTTCGGGAAGACTTGTATTATCGACTGAATACAGTACCGATTTTCGTTCCTCCGCTCCGGGAAAGAGGGGAAGATATGGTGCTGTTGTTCCGAAAGTTCACGACTGATTTTTCGGAAAAGTACCATGTAAAGCCGATTTCCTTAGACCAGGGAGCACAAAACCTCCTGATGAGATTTTCTTTCCCGGGAAATATCCGTCAATTGAAAAACCTTGCAGAGCAGATTTCGCTTTTGGAAGAAAATCGGGAAGTCAATGCCCAGACTTTGGCCAAATACCTTCCCAACGACGCTTCTTCCAACAGACTTCCCATGCCTATTCCCCACTCAGGAAGCGGAGAATCCATGGATTTTTCCGAAAGGGATATCCTATATAAAGTCCTTTTTGATATGAAAAAGGACATGAATGACTTAAAAAAGCTGGTTCTGGAATCTTTCCAAAGCGGAGGTCTGAATGCCAACATCATGCAAAAGCATCAGGGGCTTTTTGAGGAATTGGACACGAATTTACCGGCTAAAGAATCTTTAGAATCTTCTAGCCCCTATCAGGTTCCATTTGTCTTGGAATCCCAGAAATCAAGCTCATTGGATGAGGTCGATTACGAAGATGATCTGATAGAGGACATCCAGCACGAGGAAGATGACAATTCACTTTCTTTGGAGAAAAAGGAGAAAGAAATGATCTTGAAAGCCTTGCGAAAGCATAATAACAAAAGGAAATATGCAGCTCAGGACTTGGGAATTTCTGAAAGAACTCTGTATCGTAAAATCAAGCAATATGAGATTGAGTAAACTTTTCAGCCTCCTCTTCCCGATCTTACTGGTCTGTCAGGCCTGTGCAGTGAAATACAGCTTTACCGGTACGAATATCAATTACGAATTGGTCAGGACCTTCTCCGTAGAAAATTTTTTTAACGATTCCGGAGGAGGCCCCGCAAATATGGAGCAGCGGTTTACAGAAGCCATCAAAGAATATTACCAGCGAAACACCCAGCTCGAATTGATCCGCAGCAACGGGGATTTGCAATTTTCCGGGGCAATTTCCAGGTATACCCTTACTCCACAAGCTGCCGTTTCGAGTGGTGATCCCAATCTACCGGACCGGGCAGGCTTGATGCGTCTGACCATTGCCGTAGATGTGGATTATGTAAATACGACCAATGAAGAAGAAAGCATGAAGAGGACCTTTAGCTTTTTCAAAGATTATGATCCGAGGACGACCACCTTGTTGGATGTGGAAAATCAACTGGTCGAGGATATCTTCGAAATTATCATCCAGGATATTTTCACTGCGACTGTAGCCAACTGGTAATTTTACTATATTCAAAAAATGAATGCCAGCCAAATACTAGACCTTATCCAGCGGGCAGATCAGCTCGAAAAGGCCGATTTTCTCCAACTGCGAAAAGTTCAGGAAAATTTTCCCTACTTCCAGATCAGCCATGTTTTGGCTGCCAGATATGAGTTTCTAAGGAATCCTGAAAAAAAATCCCAGCATCTAGGCTATGCGGCACTCACCAGTCCGGATCGGATTTGGCTGAAATCATTTTTGGAAAAACCCAAGGAATCTTCCCATGACCAAGATCCCAAAGTCAACGAAGATTTATTTCCAGAAGGAGTAGATATTCCAAAAAACCAGACACAACGGACTGAATCCCTGAAAAAATTGGGAGATCAACTCAAGGGGAATGTACCGGCAGATAAGCCCGAGCCTAAGGCCAAGCCGAAGCGGAGAAAGACTCCTCAAGATGATTTGATAGAATCCATCAAGAAAAAAGACAAAAAGGTTATCACCGATTCCAAAAAGCAGGAACAGATTGATCTGATCAAGGCCTTTAGCAAAAGAGAAATCAAATTGGCCACAATTAAGGAAATTGAAGCCAATCAAAACACGGAAAATCTAGCTGAGCCAAGTACCAAGCTCAACCAGAGCCTGATGACGGAGTCATTTGCTAAACTCCTGGTCCAACAGGGCAAAAAGGACAAGGCAATCAAAATTTATGAAAAATTGGGTTTGAAGTTTCCCGATAAAAGGGCTTACTTTGCGGACTTGATTGAAAAACTGAAAGAATAATCAACTCGATATGTTTACCTTATTAATTAGCGTGATTTTGATTTTGGCAGTATTGCTGATTCTGGTAATCCTGGGCCAAAACTCAAAAGGAGGAGCTGGAGCAGCTTTCGGAGGCAGTGCTTCCCAAATCATGGGTGTGACCCGTACCGGAAATGTGTTGGAAAAAGCAACCTGGATCCTGGCAGTAGCAATTCTGGTTTTGTCCTTGGCTTCTTCTGCATTCTACACCACCAGCCAGCCAAACCAGTTTTCTTCTCCCAATATTGAAAGTGCGAAGCAGCAAGTAGTCGCTCCTGCTTTTGGAGAAACTGAGAGTGTACTTCCTTCTCAAACTACCGAAGAAGACACTACTTCAGCCAACTAATTCTAAAGAATTCTTAAATATTTCGAAGTCTGTCCGTTTGGGCAGACTTTTTTTGTTATCTTGTATTTTTCTGAATTGATGCTTATTCCGGTTCCGGTTGAGTCCAACTAAGCATTGATTATTTTCTTGAATTTTGCCATAATCCTTTTTGAGAAATTGAAGCTCCGGAAAATCAACGCCTCAGAGTTCTGATTTCTTCAGGATCACTGAATAAAAATCGGTGACGGAGTTCTTGATTGATTCTTGAAAAGCAGAATTCAGGATTTTCATTTATTTCCGAAAAAATTTATGCTTGAAAAACCCGTACGTCTGGAAGATCTCCAGATTGAAAATTGGCCCAATATCATCCTTTGGGCTGCACCAGTAATGTTTCTTTTGGTATTTGTAGAATGGGGTATCAGTATCTATCAAAAACGTGATGCTTATAACACCAAAGATTTTTTAGCAGCGACGACCATTGGCTTGGTCAATGTAGGGCTTAGCGCTGCGATCAAACTTCTGACCTTTGGGATAGCCATATTCTGCTACAATATTTCTCCATTCCAGATTCCGGCCACCTGGTGGTCCTTTGTCCTTTGCTTTATCGGGATCGACTTTGCCCGGTATTGGGCTCACCGCGTAGCCCACGAGCAGCGTTTTTGGTGGGCTACCCATATCACCCATCACAATTCAGAGAAATACAATCTATCTGTATCCTTTCGCCTGGGTTGGACTCAGCATATCAAAATTGTATTCTTCATCCCGGTTATGTTGATGGGGTTTGATCCTTTTGTCTTTTTCATCTGTCATCAAATAGCGGTTCTGTATCAGTTTTGGATTCATACCGAATACATTACCAAACTTCATCCGGTCATTGAATTTATTTTCACAACTCCTTCTCACCACCGGGTCCACCATGCCAGTGACGAGCATTATCTGGACAAAAACTACGGATCTACCTTAATAATTTGGGATCGAATGTTTGGGACATTCATGCCGGAAGAAGAGCGTCCTACTTATGGCATTACCAAACCAGTGACTTCCTACAATCCCATTTACCTTGTTTTTCACGAATGGAGAGATATTGTCCAGGATTTAAGAAAGGCAAAGTCCGGAAAAGAAGTGTGGAGGATTCTATTTGATAAACCGGGAGCTGAGGTAATCAAAAACCGGGAGAAAAAGCAAGAAGCCCCCAAAAATGAGGTTCTTTTCCGTGAAGAAAAGAACCCCGAAACGATGGTCATGGAGAAATAAGCTTATTCATTGACCGATCGGATGAGCAATCTTTTTCCCACGGGAATTAGGGTCTCTTCCAGAGGGAAAGAATAATGGCTGTGAAGCCTCCAAGTTGCAGGATTTGGCAATTCCTTGATTTCGCTGACTAAATGCATTTTGAGCTTTTCCAGGGTATGAACCAGAGTCTTTTGAAAAACTCCAACCAGCCAAAGGCTGATGCTACGAAACTTCTCCCCTGCCAATTGCAAAAAATTGGACTTGTATCTGAACGCATGGACATCTGAGCTTTTTTCCTGGGTCAAAAGCACGTAGCCTTCCCGGTTGTATATCGGCAGAATCCCAATGGGTTCAAATTCGATCTGCTCCTCGACAAAATCATAAATGGATTTTCCTTCTTCAATTTGACTTTGGAGTTTGGGCAAGGCAAATGCCGTAATCTGGGCAATTTCCTCCATGAGGTTGCCATCCGGAACTTTGGATTCATATTTCAGTTGGGCATGCTGAAGGTCGATTCCATTGAGCGCTTTGGGAAATAGGTTTTTAAGTTCAGACTTGTTGGCCTCCAGTTCTTTTAAAGTGCGGTGATGTTCGATCAAGTCTCCGAGTACAGGATAGAGTTTGACAGCCTTGAATTCCTTTTCGGTCGATTGCAGATAGGCCAAAAGCTGATATTTTTTGTATTCAAAATCTATCAAACCTTCGGTGATCCAGTTTTTGGGCAATGTTTTCATAGGTTGTTATAGGATAAATGCTCAGGATAAAATACGGATTTCTGACATTTTTTGCTGCCAGGCTTGAAAATTTGGCAGTATATAAATTCAAAATAATGACGGGAAACCGGGGAAATGGCACAGATTTACGGCCGATTTGTCAGAATATGAACAACGCTATCCCTTGGCATAGGAAGTGCTAAAAAGGGAATAGCATTTTAATCTAACCTTAAACATTACATACTATGTCAAAAGTGAACATCAGACCTCTTGCAGACCGAGTGTTGGTACAACCAGCTGCAGCAGAAGAGAAAACAGCCTCCGGCCTTTACATTCCGGATACTGCCAAAGAAAAACCTCAAAGAGGAACAGTAGTAGCAGTAGGAAACGGCAAAAAAGATGAGCCCTTGACTGTAAAAGTAGGAGACACTGTTTTGTACGGAAAGTATTCCGGTACAGAGCTCAGCGTAGATGGCGCTGATTACCTCATCATGAGAGAATCTGACATTTTCGCAATCCTTTAATCATTTAACATTAACTGAAAATTTAAAAAAACATGGCTAAACAACTGTTTTTCGATACCAACGCCAGAGATCAATTGAAAAAAGGCGTAGATGCATTGGCAGATGCAGTGAAAGTAACTTTGGGCCCAAAAGGCCGAAATGTCATCCTTGACAAAAAATTCGGCGCTCCTACCATCACCAAAGATGGGGTATCAGTAGCCAAAGAAATCGAATTGGCTGAGCCGATCGAAAACATGGGCGCTCAGTTGGTGAAAGAAGTAGCTTCCAAAACTGCTGATAATGCAGGTGACGGTACTACTACTGCAACTGTATTGGCTCAGGCTATCTTCAACGTAGGGATCAAAAACGTAGCTGCAGGTGCTAACCCAATGGACCTAAAGAGAGGTATTGACAAGGCGGTGGCTGCAGTAGTAGCTCAGCTTAAAGCAAACTCCAAAGAAATCTCCACTTCCAAAGAAATCGCTCAAGTAGCTACCGTCTCCGCTAACAACGACGAAGAGATCGGTAACATGATCGCTGACGCGATGGACAAAGTAGGTAAAGACGGTGTCATCACTGTGGAAGAAGCAAAAGGTACTGAGACTGAAGTGAAGACTGTAGAAGGTATGCAGTTTGACAGAGGTTACCTTTCTCCATACTTCGTGACCAATACTGAGAAAATGGAAGCGGAATTGGATCAGCCTTTCGTGCTGATTTATGACAAGAAGATCTCTTCTATGAAAGAATTGCTTCCAGTATTGGAGCCAGTAGCCCAGTCTGGCAAGCCTTTGTTGATCATTGCTGAAGATGTGGACGGAGAAGCTTTGGCTACTTTGGTTGTAAACAAAATCAGAGGTGCTTTGAAAGTAGCTGCTGTAAAAGCTCCAGGTTTCGGTGACAGAAGAAAAGCAATGTTGGAAGACATCGCTATCCTGACCGGTGGCACGGTAATCTCTGAAGAAAGAGGTTTCAAATTGGAAAACGCTACTCCGGACATGTTGGGTAGAGCTGAGAAAATCAACATCGACAAGGACAACACCACTGTGGTGAACGGTGCTGGTGATGCAGCTGCGATCAAAGGCAGAATTGCTGAGATCAAATCTCAAATCGAAAAAACCACTTCAGACTACGACAGAGAGAAGCTTCAGGAAAGATTGGCAAAGCTTTCTGGCGGTGTGGCTATCCTTTACATTGGTGCTGCCACAGAAGTAGAAATGAAAGAAAAGAAAGATCGAGTTGACGATGCTTTGCACGCAACCAGAGCTGCTGTACAGGAAGGTGTAGTCGTAGGTGGTGGTGTTGCTTTAGTAAGAGCAGCTTCTGCGCTTGACTCCCTGAAAGGATCTAACGATGACCAGGACACTGGTATCAACATCGTAAGAACTGCCATCGAATCTCCTTTGAGAACTATCGTTTCCAATGCGGGTGGAGAGCCTTCTGTCGTGATCAACAAAATCCGCGAGAACGAAGGAAACTTCGGTTACAACGCAAGAACTGATCAGTATGAAGATCTATTTGCTGCCGGTGTAATTGATCCAACTAAGGTTACCCGATTGGCTTTGGAAAATGCTGCATCTATTGCCGCTCTTCTGTTGACTACCGAATGTGTGGTAGCTGACGTAAAAGAAGACGCTCCTGCCATGCCTCCAATGGGCGGCGGAGGAATGGGCGGAATGATGTAATTCCAATCGTTTCAAGCTATACAAAAAGGGGATCAAATTGGTCCCCTTTTTCATGATGCGCTATTTAGAAACAATCTTAATGGAAAAAAGCAATTAAAGCCTTGACCTTTGCCGAGGAATAGTTGTATTTTGAATTGTCAAATCTTAATTGCCTTTAAAATACCTGAATGTCCGAATTTGAAGCCATATTTTTAGTGGACGATGACCCTATAAATAATCTTATCAATAGAAGGTTGTTAGGAAAAACAGGAATCAGCCAAAAAATTGAAGAGTTTTTAGGTGGACAGGATGCATTAGATCGAATTGCTCAGGAATCCCCTTCCAACAGAATCTTAATATTCTTGGACATCAATATGCCCGTGGTGAATGGATGGGAATTTTTGGAAAAATATCTCCTGCTATTTCAGGAAAGAAAAGATAAGATTTTGATTCTTTCCAGTTCTATCGACTTCCAGGACCGTCAAAAGGCCCAGGAATATGAATTGGTCAGTGGCTTTTTGGAAAAACCCCTCACCTTGGATAAAATCAAAGAGCATTTCCCAAATTCTTTCAAGGAATGACCTTAGCCAGCCTATCCCACATTTGTCTGGCAAGCAAATAAGGCACTGGCAAATCCCCTGGAGCTCCTCCCATTCGAACAATCACCAAATTTTGGGAAGGCACAACCATCAAAAACTGACCGTTTTTCCCTAAGGCTTGGTACATGTCCCCAGGCCCCGAAGGGATTAGAGAACCGGGCAATACTGCTTGAATTCCCGGAAGCATGTAGGCGCTTTTTCCGTTAAGCCAAGTCAAATACCCATAGCTGAGGTTGAGATTCTGGGAACTTTGGGTCATCTTTTCCAGAAATTTTTGATCCAGGATTTGGACTCCATTCCAGTTTCCATTTCCCAACAAAAGCAAACCAAATCTGGCAAATGAACGTGCATCTGAATAAAAGACATTATTATCTCCGGTTTGCTGCCAAAAACCTTTCATTCCGATTTTTTTTCCCAACTTCTCCTCAAAATATGCCTGAAAAGTCTTGCCTGAGGCTTTCTCAAGGACCCGATCCAGGACCGTGTAGGTTCCATTATGGTAGCTCCAGCGAGTCCCCGGTTTGGCTAAATAGCGAAAAGATCCAGGATCGCTGCTATCCAGATTGGGAACTTGGTCATCGATTCCGGTCGTGAAACTAAGATGATGGACCAATTTGATATCCTTTTCCTGAGCACTGGTCATGGAAGTCCAACCTTCACCGAGATATTTGTAAGTGGGATCATCTGTACTGAGCAATTTCTCTTGCTGGGCTATCCCGACCAAGGCAGCTGTAAGGGTTTTCCCTGCTGAGGCCCAGTACCACAGAGAAGCCTGATCCATATCTCCTGCTCCGGTTAATTTCCTCCCCCAATATTCTTCCACGACAATTTTCCCATCTTTTAAAATAATCAATGACCGGGTATCCTGAGTAGGTAGCCAAGCCAGGAACTCTGCAAGTTCGGTCTGGTTCCAGCCTAATTCGGGTAAGGCTTTCTTCTCCCAGTCACTGGTTTCAATAGGCGGATAGTACAGGCTATTCTTGGAGGATTTTGGCTTTTGAGCCTCTGCACAGGAGGAGGCCAAGATGGAAGATCCAAACAGATAGGCGATCAGGCATCTTCTGAGCAGGCGATAAGGGCTGGAGAACATGATTATTTCCGTTGGGTATCAAGGATGAATTTTTTCAAATCTTCCCGGAAGAGTTTGGCCGAGGGCAAATGGGTGTACATCATATGGCCTGCCTCGTAATACGTCATGATGACCCGGTCAAGTGCAGCCTGAGGAAGCTCCATTCTGGAAATCGAATGCTCCACTCCATGAAATACGGTTGCCAAATCGTAGTAGCCATTCATGATCAATACTTTGACATTTGGGTCTTTGCTGAGGGCTTCTTCCATATCCGGCAAGGTGGTGACTGCCGCATCAGCTCCCCAGAAATTATTCCCCTGGTGGGTCCAATCCCATTTGAATCCCTCTTTGGAATAAGCAGAGGTAGCATACAGCAAGTCTTTGCTGACGCCCAGGCTGCCATGATAATAATCCAAAAAGCCCATGGTATAGGCTGGAGAAATCGCATCACTCTGAGGATCCGTGAAGGCCGCCATGGACATCAAATCCAGATTGATCCCTTTGTATCTGGAGTCCAGTCGACCTACTGTTAGCCCTTCGGAGCGAAGAAGCTCCTGATAATATTCGTCCGGGGTAATTTTGAGATTCGCCCGATTCCAAACTTCCGCAGATATCCCCGTGAAATTTTCAAGCTTTTGAGCCATGGAAGATTTTTCCTGCGCAGAAATTCGATTGCCTTGGAACAGGGCAGGCGCATATTCCTTTTCGGTAAATTCCCTGACAGTCTGCACAAATGCCGGTAGATCACTTCCTTTATTGGCTACCTTGCCATGGTACCAGCTTGTAGCGGCTATGGTCGGCAGATAAACGGTGTAAGGAAGATCCTCATTTGGAGCAAAAAAGAGAGTTCTAAGATCAAAAACCGCAGAAACCATAATCACTCCATTCAGCGCATATCCTCTTCCCAACAGGTAATTCATTACCCCGGCATTCCGGAAAGTGCCATAGCTTTCTCCCAGGATGTACTTTGGAGAATTCAGCCGGCCATGCTCTTTGAGAAACTGCATGATAAACAAGCTCACGGTACGGATATCCTGGTCCACACCCCAAAAATCTTTGCCTGTAGCATCCCCAATCGGTATACTTAAACCGGTACCCACAGGGTCCATCATCACCACATCCGCCACATCCAAAATCGAAAACTCATTATTGACCAATTGATAAGGAGCGCCCTGGTTATAGTTAGGATCATCTACCACAAT
>JAJLJS010000249.1:0-16549 GCA_033844545.1 Cyclobacteriaceae bacterium
TTTGATTCAATCTGTATTTGTCACCAGGCAATTCATCCAAGAATTAGGTTTAAATTCCTCTTTGCCTTTTCCGTTTATTTATTCACCCAACGGTATGGGAGGATTTTCATCAGGTGGAAGTAGTAAGTTTGTGATCAATAAAGGAATGATCGGAAAAGTGATCTTCTTAATTCAGGATGCCCAAAATTATGAAATTGCCTGGATGGGAGTAGGGACTGGGATCGTTCCTTCAGGGATTGCCTTTGATCAGGAAAAGTTATCCATAGCATTGGATGAATTATTGGCCTCTATTGATTGAAAAAGGAGTTTTAAAGAAGTAAAGCACAAAAAAAAGGGTGGTATTCAAACCACCCTTTTTTATTTCTTTCTCCAGATCAACCGGCATTCTTCATATTCTGAACTTCGGAACGGATGTCTTGAGCTAGGTTCTTAAGCTCCTGCATTCCTTTTCTTACTCTTGTACCAGCTGCCTGGTTACCTTTGTCATAGAATTTTTCGAAGTCAGCTTCCAAGCTCATTACGAGATTTTTTACTTCACTAAATCTGCTCATAGTAAAAGTTTATTTTTTAGGTTGATGATAAGTTTACTGTCATCGAATATAGCCTAAATACTTACTATTTCAATCCAGAGGCCGTTTTTTTTAATTTTTTTTTTACTCTCCGAAAGAAAGGGCAAGTTCTGAATTCTTATAAACCCCGGATTGAAGTTTATCTTTCACCGCAGAAAATGCTGCAACTGTCTCTTCAACGTCTTCCAAAGTATGGACGGCTGTAGGAATTAATCTCAAGATAATCATTCCTTTAGGTACCACTGGGTAAATCACTACTGAACAGAAAATATTGAAGTTTTCTCTCAGGTCCATAGAAAGTGCTGCAGCTTCACCGACAGTTCCATTCAAGACAACCGGAGTTACGGGTGAATTGGATTTGCCGGTACTGAATCCGTGATCATGGAGTCCTTTTCTCAAGGCATTGACGATTTTCCAGAGATTTTCTTTCAACTGAGGCTGTGTTCTGATCATTTCCAGACGCTTGAGAGCCCCTTCTACCAACAGCATGGGGAGCGACTTTGCAAAAATCTGAGACCGCATGTTGTATCGCAGATAAAGAATCACATCAGCGTCTCCTGCGATGAATGCACCGATGGAAGCCATAGACTTGGCAAAAGTGGAGAAATACAGATCAATTTGGTCCTGTACGCCTTGCTCTTCTCCTGCACCGGCACCGGTGGCACCCAATGTGCCAAATCCATGCGCGTCGTCTACCAGAAGTCTGAAATTGAATTTCTTTTTCAATTCCACAATTTCTTTCAATTTGCCTTGGTCGCCCGTCATTCCAAAAACCCCTTCGGTAATCACCAGGATTCCACCTCCCGTTTCAGCGGCCAATTTGGTCGCGCGCTCCAGCTGCTTTTCGCAGTTTTCGATATCGTTATGCGGGAATACATATCTTTTTCCCAAATGCATTCTTAAAGCATCAATGATACAGGCGTGGCATTCTGAATCATATACCACCACATCTTTACGGTCCAAAATCGCATCGATCACGGACATGATGCCTTGGTACCCGTAGTTGAGAAGGTAGGATTTCTCTTTGCCTACAAAAGCGGCCAATTCATCTTCCAATTGCTCGTGCAGGTCAGTTTGACCAGACATCATTCTGGCACCCATAGGATAGGCGGCGCCCCATTTGGCAGCAGCATCTGCATCTGCTTTTCGAATATCAGGATGGTTGGCTAGGCCCAGGTAATTGTTCAAGGACCAGGTAAGTACCTCTTTTCCTTTAAACTTCATCCGGGGAGCAATCTCTCCTTCAAGTTTAGGGAATGACCAATACCCATCAGCAAACCCAGAGTGTTTGCCCAGCGGGCCCATATTCGTTTTTAATTTTGCAAATAGATCCAAAGCTTGTTAAAGTTTAGGGGTGTGATGAATTCGGGAATTCATTAAAATCCGCCAAAAATAAAACTAAATCGCCTCCGATGCAAAAATCCGTTTCATTAGATACAGGATTCTGTATTCCTCGGGATAATTTCCTTATTTCGTCTCAGGAAGATTTACCTACCCAAGAAACCTTTAGAGATTTATGCCAGAAATCAAGAAACTTTTGGTCGCCAACCGTGGTGAAATTGCACTGAGAATCATGCGTACCGCAAAGGAAATGGGCATTTCCACCGTGGCGGTTTATTCTGAAGCGGATAGACTTTCCCTGCATGTCAAGTTTGCCGACGAGGCAGTTTGCCTAGGGCCTCCGCCATCCAACCAATCCTACCTTTTGGGAGAAAAAATCATTCAGGTCTGCAAAGACCTGGAAGTAGATGCGATTCACCCAGGGTATGGCTTTCTTTCCGAGAATTCAGGCTTTGCCAAAAAGGTGACTGATGCGGGATTGATTTTCGTGGGACCTTCTCCAGAATCGATTGAGGTGATGGGGAGTAAGTTAGCTGCTAAACAGGCAGTTGCAAAGTATAATATCCCGCTGGTTCCCGGCACAGAGGAAGCTATTTCCGACATTGCAGCCGCCAAAAAGAAGGCCCAGGAAATCGGCTATCCTATCTTGATCAAAGCCTCTGCAGGGGGTGGGGGAAAAGGAATGCGGATCGTGGATTCTGAGGCAGAATTCGAGGAGCAGATGCAAAGAGCGGTTTCCGAAGCACAATCGGCCTTTGGAGACGGAGCTGTTTTTATTGAAAAATTCATTACCTCTCCCCGGCATATTGAGATTCAGGTTTTGGGAGACCAGCATGGAAATATTGTCTACCTTTTCGAAAGAGAGTGTTCTATTCAGCGTAGGCATCAAAAAGTCATTGAGGAAGCTCCTTCGGCCGTAGTCACCCCAGAAATGCGGAAAGCCATGGGGGAAGCCGCTGTAGGCGTGGCCAAAGCTTGCAATTATTATGGTGCCGGAACTGTAGAATTCATCGTGGATGATCAGCTGAATTTCTATTTTCTGGAAATGAATACCCGACTTCAGGTGGAGCATCCCGTGACAGAAATGATCACCGGCAAGGATTTGGTCCGGGAGCAGATCAAAATTGCCGAGGGAAATCCCCTGCCTTTTTCCCAGGAGGATTTAAAAATTCATGGGCATTCTGTCGAAATCCGCGTGTATGCCGAGGATCCAAAAAACAATTTCTTGCCCGATATCGGAAAATTGATCACTTACAGAAGACCTCAGGGACCGGGTATCCGGGTGGATGATGGCTTCGAAGAGGGAATGGATATTCCGATTTTTTACGATCCGATGATCGCCAAGCTGATTACCCATGGGGAAAATCGCCAGGATGCCATTGATCGGATGGTCAGGGCCATCAATGACTATCGGATCACGGGGATTGAAACTACCCTTGATTTTTGCCGATTTGCCCTTCAGCATGAGGCATTTACCTCAGGTATGTTTGACACCAAGTTTGTGGAGCGGTATTTCACTCCGCAAAAGTTGGAGCCCGTGTTTTCCGAAGAAGAAAAGGAAATTCTTGCGGCACTTTCCGTGGTCTTTTATGAAAAGCAGGAAAGCAAGGCAAATCCGAAAACTCCGATATCCAAGCCGGCTTCCACCAACTGGAAAAACAGATTGATCTAATGGCCGAGATTTTACCCCTAAAAGCCTGGAGATATTCGGAAAACTTGCGTGAGAAAATGGAGGAGTTGACAGCTCCTTTGTTTGATGTGGTGTCTCAACGACAGCGGGAAGTTCTGTACCAAAATCCCCTCAATAGCATTCACTTGTCAGTGCCTGCAGGAGAAAATCCCTTTGAAGAGGCCAAGGAAACCCTCAACAGATGGAAAAATGAAGGGATAATCCGGCAAGATCCCTCCCCTGGAATTTATGTGTACTACCAGTATTTCAGGTTGCCAGGAGATCATGATGAGCGCTGTCGGAAAGGATTTATCGCTCAGATCAAAGCCTATGATTGGGAGGAAGGGCAGATTCTCCGACACGAAAACACGATAGTTTCCGCGGTAAATGACCGAATCCAACTTCTGGAGGCGACTCAAATCCAAGCCAGTCCCACGCATGGCTTATACGAAGATGAAAGCTTTGAATTGGAAAAATACATGGATGAAGCCATGAACTCTCCCTTGTATGAACTCGAGGATTATCAGGGGGTTCGGGAGGTATTGGCTGTAATTCAGGACCCAGTCGTTATTTCAAAGTTCTTGGAGAAAATCGGTCCTCAAAAGATCATTCTGGCAGATGGTCATCATCGTTTGGAAGGGGCAATAGCCTATCGAAAGAAGATGAAAAATGAGTTTCCTAAGGCCCAATGGAAAGGCTCTGATTACCATCTGATGTATTTCACCAATGCTCATGGCAATCACCTGAAAATCCTTCCCACGCACAGACTTTTTTACGGATTGGAACTCAGCGAAAAAGAACTGCTGGAGAAATTGGGGGAATGGTTTGACATCCGGCTATTTGGAGATGCTGAAGAACTTTCTACCTACACCTTTCAGCGGATTTGGTCTTTTGGATTGGTTTTCAAGGCAGATGCATGGATCATCAAGCTTAAGCCTGAAAAGTGGACAGAGTTGGTTTCGGAAGTTCCAGAGGCAGTTCGCAGGTTGGATCTGTGGGTATTGCATGAGGTCTTGTTTTCCAAAATTCTCGGCATCAAACCGGAAGAGCAGCGGACTTCCGGACAGTTGGCCTTTGAAAGAAATTTCTCTAGATGTATCCGGGAAGTGAGACAGGGAGAGGCCAGTTTTGCGGTGATTACTAGGGAAATCGAATTGGAGCAAGTCCTGGAAGTCTGTAAATCAGGTTCCGTAATGCCCCAAAAATCTACATACTTTTATCCCAAGGCCTTGGGTGGATTGCTTTTTGCGAGTATTAACCAAAGTGAATTTGACTACGACTATGGAGCCTTTTTTGCAAAAACTGAAGGGTAAAAAAATCATATTGGCCTCCGGTTCTCCCAGAAGGCAAGAACTGCTGAAAGGCCTGGAAGTGGAATTTGAAGTAAGGAAGCTGGATGTAGACGAGACTGTTCCTGAAGATATTCCTGCAGAATATGTAGCGGCCTACCTTTCCAAACTCAAAGCCGAAAGCTATCCGGAGAAGCTCCAAGAGCATGAGATTCTGATCACTTCTGATACGGTAGTGATTGAAAAAGGACATATTTTGGGAAAACCCAAAAATGAAGAGGAGGCTTTCGATATGTTGAAAAGCCTTTCCGGTACCTATCACACCGTGATGACGGCCGTAACCCTGATGGACAGAACCAAAAAAGTGACCTTGGAAGATGAGGCAACGGTTACTTTCCGGTTTCTGGAAGAGGAGGAAATTTGGCATTACATCCGAAAATATAAGCCCTTTGATAAAGCCGGAGCCTATGGAATCCAAGAATGGATCGGCTATATGGGAGTCAACAGTATTCAAGGCTCATACTATACCGTGATGGGATTTCCCATGCATCTGGTCTATGAGCAGCTGAAAAAGTGGTAATCCCGGATGAGATGTAGCATATTATCGCTTTTTCCCGTTTTGGAAATAAAAACAAATACGATGAAAAACTTACTTCCTTTCCTATTTCTGTCTCTCGTAATTTTTTCCTGTAAAGAGTCAGAAGGGCCTGAGTCCTGTGGAGTCGAAAACCCTGCCCAGAACTTGCCTTGGCTCGCAGAGCGGATTGAAGAAATTGAGGCAAGTTCATTTTCCGAGTATTTTTACGTCACTGAAGCAAGGTATAAGGGAAATACGGTTTTCCTGATGGAAAACTGTTGTCCATTTTGCAGCTCGGTGGTTACTGTTTTTAATTGCAGCGGAGAAAATATTGGCTATTTGAGCGAACAAAACGGGATTGATCCTGCAGAAATCACCCAAGTGAGAATTGCCTGGAAACCTTCGAATTCTTCCTGCAATTTCACTTCGTAAAAAAAGCCGGATTAATTCCGGCTTACTTTTCCAATTCCACTGATGTCTTCTTTGATGACAGTCGGATTGCCGGTGTATTTGACTTCTCCGATTCCCGAGACTTCCAGAGAAAGTTCTCCCTCACAATGAACCGATACCCTGCCGATTCCTGAGCTTTTCAAATCCACCTTTTGGGCAGTCAATCCCGAAGCATCAATATTTCCAATACCTTCATTTTCAAGGTTAAAGCGGTCCGATCTGCCTTTCAGGGTCATATTACCCATCAGGTCCAAGTCTGCATCGATTTCGCTTGCATTGAATTCCAAATTGATATTGCCTACTCCTTCACCTTTGATGAGGACCTTTTCCACGTTAAATTCTGACTGGGTTTTGATATTTCCTACCCCTTCAAACTCGAATTCCTTCAAGTCGGCAATACTCAGGGTCACATTCAGGTTCTTTTCATTGGTGAAGAAATTGGGTTTGGATTCCTTTAATTCCAATTCCAAAAGATCACCCTGTTGACTTATTTTGAAGTTTTCGGAGAGTTCCTGACTTCCCTCAATACTGATGGATTCCTGATCGGATTGGATCAAAGTCAAATTGATAACTCCGCTGATTTTCAGTCGGGAAACTCCGGAGATTTCTTCTACATTTTCAAATCGGTTATCCGAATCCTCATTTCTCGGATTGCAGGAAAAGATTCCGCAACAGATCAAGGCAAAGGCGAATAGTTGGTTTTTCATATTGCTGGGATTAGTGTTTAGTGCGGTATAAATTAAGCAAACCCGGCAAATTTTCCGATTTCCAGAATTTTATTCTAAAATTCCCAACGGGTAAAAACCCCAAAGTTGTTTTTACTAATCTTAGTGGGTCCGTATTGATCCCAGTTTGCCCCGAAACCAAAGCCGAATGGACCTTTCTTGAATCCAGCCCGGAGATACAAAAAGCTTCTGTTGTGATGATCCTCTGTGAGGTTATGATTGTAGACAAACTGAACCCTATTATAAAGGGACCAAGTTTCATTGAGGGAAGGTTTGAATTCATAAAGTCCGAATAACTTCAGGTCCTGACCTTCATTCAATAAATAACTTAAAATAGTGATGGCTAGAAATTTCCGATTGGCGAAACTGTGGGCCAAACCCACCATTTTACTAAAGCCAGCCACTGAATTTGCTTCACCTCCGGCTGCCAAAGCGAACCCTTTCTTTCCTATCGAATAATTGACTTGGAAAGGAATGACCATGGAATTACCCATGCGTGTCTCATTGTCATAGTTCTGGTTGAAAACAGCAATGGTCAGTATATTAAACTTGCTTTCAGGGGCAAAATTCCGCTTAAAGACTAATTGGAAATCCAATCTTTCCTGTCCAAACATCACTTCTACCGGTGTAGGTGGACTTTGTTGCTGGGCTAAAACCGCATAACTACTGAGAAAGGCCAGTAAGGAAATAAGAAGTTTGAAATTACTTTGGGGCGAGAACATGAGCTTGTATAGTTTTACTCTACAAAGCTATCCCCATGAAATTTTCTGGTTCTTGCTCTAGGTCAATGTTTTGACCCTAAAGTTCAGACTTGAGTCGGCTCAGTGTAAATGGCGTAATACCCAAATAAGAAGCAATCATTTTGCTTGGAATTCTCGCCAAAATTCCGGGATAATGCGCATTGAGCCATTTGAGTCGATCCAATGCTGTCATCCCCTGAAGTTTATAAATCCGCTTTTGGGAGGTGATGTAAGCATTTTCAAGAATATTACGATAGGCCTTGTTAACATGGGGAGAGGTCTCCACCAGATTAAAAAAGTCCACCCGGCTGATTTTGAAATAGGTAGTGGGTTCTATGGCCTGAATAAACTCCTGCGATGGACTTTCTTCAATCAGACTGGTAAGGTTTGTTCCGAATTTGTTTTCCAGAGCAAAATACCGGATCATTTCCTGGCCCAATTCATTGATCTGATACATGCGAAAGGAACCTTTTAGGATGAAATAATTCGACTGACATACCCTGCCTTCCTGCAGGATAAATTCTTTACGTTTTGCAAATTGGAGGACAAATTTGTCTTTGAACGCATCAAATTCTTCTGCTGCAATCCCAGACAACTGCTGGAAATAGCTGAATAATATCTGGTATGAATTCATCAAGTCAGTCATAGGTTAGAAGTTAGGGATTTCCATAGGATTTGAAGCTCTTCCCCAGATTCCTTCCTGAATTTTTCTATTTTGACTGAAGGAAAATCCAATATTCTTGAACAAACCTTGCCCCTTATGAATAAATTTTTATCCACTATGCTGGTATTCAGCATGCTGTGTTTCCAATTTTCCTGCAAAAGCAAAAAAGAAAGCATCTCCAAAAAGAGCCTTTTTTATAGCCAAAAGTTGATCGGAATTCAGATGAATCCGGAGCATTTTGGACCCATGGGAAGTTACCTGGCGAGGAATAAAGCAGGATATGACAGTCTTCGGACAATGGATATTCCCAATGAAATTTTTCCTGCAATACTTTTTGACCCGCATCCAAAAGGCTTTCAGTTTCCAAAATTAGAGCAAATCCCCGAATTCTGGATTCCTGAACATGTCGACCTTCCGGAAAATAGAACCCAATTGGCTTTTTTCACCATCCCTCAATTGGCTTCCTTGCTTCAAAACAGAAAGATCAGCTCCGTGGAGCTTACCCGGTTTTTCATCGACCGGATCAAAACCCACGATGCCAAGCTCCATAGTGTCATTACCCTCACGGAAGATCTGGCGATGGAACAGGCCAGGAAGGCCGATGAAGAAATCCGGGAAGGAAAAATCAGAGGAATTCTCCATGGTATTCCTTATGGGGTCAAAGACTTGCTGGCCGTAAAAGGATATCCGACCACCTGGGGGGCCGAACCTTACCGAAATCAAGTAATAGACCTCACCGCAACGGTAGTCCAAAAGCTGGAAGACCAAGGGGCTGTTTTGATTGCCAAACTGGTCTCGGGATCCTTGGCTAGGGGAGACGTCTGGTTTGGAGGAAAAACACTGAATCCTTGGGATCTGACTCAGGGGGCAACAGGATCGTCTGCTGGGTCAGGAGCTGCGACGTCTGCAGGATTGGTTCCATTTGCCATAGGTACAGAGACCTTGGGTTCGATTACTTCTCCTTCGGCCAGAACTGGAATCACGGGACTTCGTCCGACTTACGGCCGGGTAAGCCGCTATGGGGTCATGAGCCTGAGTTGGTCTATGGACAAAATCGGTCCCATGGCTCGAAGTGCTGAAGACTGTGCGATCGTATTTCAGGCGATTTATGGAAAGGATGAACATGACCCTTCCACGAATGAAATTCCTTTCAACTATTCCGGAAAAAGTGAGGTGAAGCATTTGAAAGTGGCTTTCCTGCAAAAAGACATCGAAAAGGACACTACAGCTTCAGGTAGAAACATGCAGGCTTCTTTGGAAGTTTTTAGGGAAATGGGTTTGGAACTGACTCCCATTGAGCTTCCTGAAAAGTACCCCTATGAGTCTTTTGACATCATTCTCCGAGCGGAATCAGGGGCTTTTTTTGATGAACTGGTCAGAAGTGGGGAAGTGGATTTGATGGTGGAGCAACACGAAGGCTCCAGGGCCAATTCTTTGAGACAGTCCCGGTTTATTCCTGCGGTAGAATATCTTCAGGCAAATCGGGTCAGAAGTATGCTAATTGAGGAAATCCACAAGTTGTTTGGGGATTTTGATGTCATCATTGCCCCGGCCAGTGGAAGTCGGCAGTTATTAATCACCAATCTCACGGGGCATCCCGCTCTGAGTATTCCCAATGGATTGGATGAGAAAGGAAGGCCAACTAGTCTGACGCTTTTGGGAAACCTTTACGGGGAAGGTAAAATCCTGGAATTGGCCAAGGCTTTCCAGGAAATCACTGAATTTGAGGAAAGTCATCCGCCTTTGTTTATTTCCCAATAATCAGCACATAAGGCTTAGTTTTTCAGGAAAAGGCTAATCATACCCCATCCAGTCCGTGGCGGGTTGAGGATCATCCAGGCTGAGTTTGACCAGCTCCCTGACCGGACTTAAACCGCTTTCGCTATTCGTGAAATACACCACGGCATTTTTTGTTTCCAGATTTGCCGTGAAATAGCCCCTAAAGGTGAAATTGTCTCCCCATTGAAAAATCTGCCTTCCGCTTGGAGTTTCCTGAATGCCAACTCCCAGTCCCCAATATACCTGTCCTGATTGGTCTTTTTGGGGATCTACTTTTACCGCTGGACTAAACATCAAATCCCTGGATTCCCGGCTGAGGTGCCGGCCGGCTAAAAGGGCCTCCAAAAACAAGCCGAAATCATGCGCAGTGCTTTGAAGGGAGGCGGCAGCATTCCCGAATTTGACTTTGTCCTTCTTCATTTCATTCCCGTTTTTCCGATAGGAAAGACTGAAATTATCTTCAAACTCTTCCAAAAAAACATAGCTGCTTCGCTTCATTCCCAGGGGTTGAAACACATATTCCTGGGCAAGTTCTTCCAGATTCTTATGGGTAAGATGGGTCACCACGTGCTGTAGCCAAACATATCCTTCCCCGGAATAGCTGAAATCCTGACCCGGGTCCAACTTGAACTCCAGTTTGTTTTTTCTCCAATTCGGTAGGCCGCTGGTATGACTCAATATCATCCGGGCAGTGACCAATTGATGCCTGGGATCATGGGAAATATCCTCGTAGTCGTAATAGGTAAAAAGTGGTTGGTCCAAGCTCAAAATCCCTTCCTCAATAAGCCGAAACACCAAATAGGCAAAGACCGGTTTACTCAAGGAGGCAAAGGAAAAAACTGTTTCAGTATCTACCGGATTGGAATTTCCATCACGGGTTCCCATCGCAATATCCTCCTTCAATTTTCCCCGGTCCAAGTAAGCGTAGCTAATTCCTGGGATCATTTTCTGAGCCATGATCTCCTGAATGCCCTCCTCCTTGCTTTGGGAAAATGAAATCTGGGGAAATTGGCAATAGAGTAATACCAAGAAGAATGAAAAAAGCTGGGTAGATTTCATCTTAGCCAATTATTGTTGAGTACTGGCTGGGACATAAGGTCCATACACCGCATCCCGGAATTTATTGTGCACCTGTCCGGCAAAAGGCATCACTTGGACAAAAAGAACTGCAGTCAGCTTGTTTTGTGGATCTACCCAAAACAGCGTACTGGCAGCTCCATCCCAGAAATACTCCCCGACAACTCCCATATTTTCCTCTGGGGAGGAGGTAGGAGCCACCCTCACTGCGAAATCAATCCCAAACCCCACATTTCCTTTGGAGGGTAAAAACATCCGCTCCGTAACGCTTTCGTCCAATTGGTTGGTGGCCATCAATTTCACTGTTTCCGGCTTGAGAATACTCACTCCCTGGTAGGTACCTTCGTTGACCAGCATTTGGGCAAATTTCATGTAATCGTCCAAAGTGGAGGTCAATCCGTATCCTCCAGGAGTAAGTGCCCAGTTTTGGGTATTGAAGGCATACGCAAGGGAATCCGGCACCTGACTTAAGGCTCCATCTTCTGATCTTCGGTACATGGCTGACATCCGGTCTCGGTCACTTTCCGGGACAAAATACCGGGTCTCACTCATTCCCAAAGGATCCAGAACATTTTTACGGACATATTCTCCATAGGGCATCCCGGAGAGTCTTTCCACCAAAAAGGCCTGTACATCCACACTTGGCCCATAGGCCCACTGGGTTCCGGGTTGAAACATGAGGGGAACTTGCCCCATTTTTTCAGCCATTTGAACCAGGGTATTGTTGGGATTGCTGGCATCGGCCGCTTTGAGTAGGTCTCCCAATCCGGGCTGATTGGGATTGGTGGCAAAACCTGCAGTATGCCGGGTGATATCCCGGATCGTAATCGGTCGGTTTAAGGGTTCCAGTTTAATTTCTCCGGTTACCGAATCTACTCCGGCGAAAACCTGCATATTGGCGAACTCAGGTGCGTATTTTTCCAAAGGGTCGTCCAGCTGGAAAGCTCCCTGCTCATACAGCGTCATTAAAGCGACACCGGTGATGGGCTTGGTCATGGAATAGATGATGGCCAGGGTATTTCTTTCCATGGGTTTTTGAGCTTCTCGGTCGGAAAAGCCGGATGCCTTGAAATACACTTCTTCCCCATCCTCAAAAATCAAGGCAGAGGCACCTGCTACCATCCCGGATTCTACCAAATCGTTGAGCACAGAATCCAGTCTGGCCTTGGCACTTGGATCGATAATTTGGGATTCTTCCGGCTTGGGTTTGGAACATGAAACAAGAATTGCAAAAAATGCAGCAAAGAGGATAAGGCGTGATTTCATAGGGCTGAAGTAGGGGGATTTTCTTTCAAAATAGAAACTTCCCCGGATTTGCGGAAATCTTGGTATTTGAAATAGGGTGCCAAAGACTAAATGATGGAGGTTGAATAAAAATTTAAGAACAAAAAAAAGGTACAGACCAAGATCTGTACCTCTTTAGAATTCAAGAAAGGGGCAAATTACTTAACCACTTTCACGTTTACGGCATTGATGCCTTTTTTACCTTGGATCAAGTCATAAGTAACCTGATCTCTTTCACGGATAGGACTGGACAAGCCGCTGTGGTGTACGAATACGTCTTCAGAGTTGTCATCTGGAGTAATGAATCCAAATCCTTTGGTTTCATTGAAGAATTTTACTGTTCCTTGGTTCATAATTTTACTTGTTTTGATCTGCCTTTCGGCCGTTTGAATTGGTTTTGTTTGTTTGTTTTTTTGGTTCTGTTGGCTCAGGAGGAGAATCGGAGAAGTTTCCGAATTCATCCACATAAACCAGCATATTTTCCAGGCTGCCGTCTTTGGGCTGCGCTTTGCGTTCTAGTTTCTTTTCTAATTTTTCTTTTTGCTTCCTCTTCTTGAGTTCGGCTTTTTGTTTTTTAATAAATGTGTTTTGGTTTTTTGACATGAATAAGGGCTCAATTAAATAAAGGTGATTGCTCGTCCGGTTTTCCCGGCTCTTCCAGTTCTTCCAATTCGGTGGATATAAGCATCCATGGTCATAGGTATTTGGTAATTGATAACCAGATTTACATCTGCGACATCAATGCCTCTGGCGGCCACATCGGTAGCCACCAAAACTTTAATTTTTCCTGATTTGAATTCGTCTAGAATTCGGTTTCGGAAATTCTGGGACTTGTCTCCATGGATTTGGCCAGCAGAGATTCCATGTTGATTTAGTTTTTTAGCCAATCGGTCTGCCAATCTTTTTGTTTCTGTAAACAGAATAACCTTTTCCAGAGAGGGGTCTTGAAAAAGATCCTGCAGGACCAAAAACTTATCTTCCCCATCCGAAACCTGAATAGTCTCCTGGTCAATATGGTCATTGGCGGTTGTTCCGGGGTCGATTTGGATTTTCACTGGATCATTTAATAATCCGGAAATCAGTTTTTGCTGACTGGAATCCAAGGTGGCCGAGAACAGTAAGGTTTGTTCTCTTGGGCCGATCATTTCTACCAGTCGCTTGACGTCCTGGATAAATCCCATATCCAACATCCGGTCAAACTCATCCAAAACCAAGGTGTTGACCTGCCTGAGCGGAAGAACCCGCTGATGGGCAAGATCCAGTAACCTTCCCGGTGTGCCGATAAGGACTTGCGGTTTTTGAGATAGATGGTTTAGATCAGCTTGGATATTGGTGCCTCCGATAAAGGTTGCCCATCGGAGATTCATTCCCAGGGTCAGTTCTTTAAATTCCTCTCCGATTTGCAAGGCAAGCTCCCGTGTAGGGGCCACAATCAATACTGCATGCGCCAATGGCTTTTGCAATAATCGCATAATCAATGGAATCAGGAAGGCTGCAGTTTTACCAGATCCGGTCTTGGAAATGGCCAGCATATCTTTTCCTTTCAGTAGTACAGGTACAGCCTGTTCCTGAATAGGTGTCAGATTTTCGTATCCTTTCTTTTGAATATTCGCCTGAAGTTTTTTGTCAAGGAATAGGTCTGTAAACTTTTGTCCCCCAATGCCATTGCTGATTTTCGCTACCGGCAAAGCCTTTTTGACCAATTGCTTTGGATCAAGGGAAGAAACCATTTTCCGTTTGGTCTGGTGTCTTCCGGGTGACTGAGGTGCCCCTTTGGAAATGGGACGATTATTTCTTTTTGGTATAGTCATAATTTTAGGGAGTCGCTTTGACAGGCACAGGTTCCAGGTTGCCCAGGTAATGGAGCATTTGGAAGTGTGATCTCAAGGCTTGGAAAAAATTCTTTTTGGAATAGTAAGGTAAATTGTACTCGGAAGCTGTCTGTTGGACGATTTCCGAGATGTTTTTGTAATGAACGTGACAGATATCCGGGAATAAATGATGTTCGATTTGGAAGTTGAGACCGCCTATCATCCAGGAAAAGAGTCTGCTTTTCGGAGCATAGTTGCTGGTCGTCAATAATTGATGGATCATTCGTTCCCCTTCCACAATTCCGTTTTCATCTGTCTTATGAAAGGAAACCTCCGGCATAACATGGGCAGTCTGGAAAACCAGGGAAATCGAAAGTCCTGTGATAAAGTGCAGCGTCAAGAAGCCTAGGAGAATTTCACCGATACCGAATGGAGAAAATAAGATTGGTATACCCAGGGTAAGTGTAAAATAGACAAATTTCCAGGCAAGAATCTTTAGAAATGTATTTCTGTAGATGTTTTTCCCTTTGATCAGCCCCATTTTATAATATCGGTCCAATCGGATAAAGTCTTTGGTCGTCACCCAAGAAAGGGTAGACAGCCCATAGAAAAACCAGGTATACCAGTGTTGGAAGGGATGAAGCAGGTTCTTTTTTGCATTTGGAGAAAATCTCAGGAAAAACGGAACATTGAGGTCATCGTCTCCTTCATGGATATTGGTAAAGCTATGATGCAATACATTGTGTTGAACCTTCCATATAGTGGCATTGGCGCCTACCAAGTTCAGCGTATAGCTCAAAAGTTTGTTGATTTTGGGATTGGAGGAGTAAGTGCCATGAATTGCATCATGCATGATGCCCATGCCAATACCGGCCATCCCAAATCCACTGAGGATAAAGCAAGTAAATAATTGCCAGGTTTGGGTTAGCCATCCGGTACTCACCAAAAGTATGGGGAGGAAGTAAAGGCTAAGCATACAGATGGTCTTGAAGACCATTTCCGGATTGCCGTATTTACTTTGTTTGGTAGATTGGAAATAGGTATTTACCCGATTGCGTAGGGTGAGGGAGAAATCAGAAAGAGCTGATTCCGAAAATCGAATGGTCTTAATAAGAAAAGAGGGAAAAGGAGGAAAGAAAGATGTTCAAGATGTTTTTTGAATTCATTCTGCGGTATTCAATTCTACGGCTAGACAAAGCTAGATGGGGAACTAAAAAGTAGAAAGAAAAGAATTATTACCGTGAAAAACTCTTGAAATGCTACTTGGGGCAGGGAAATTACCGATACTTTACAAAGGATTGTTGAATTTCTCTTACTAGAAATAACAATGCTCCTAACAAAGGTAGGGGAATTAATCGGATAAATCACACTTGAATCCGATTATCCGTTTTTTTATCTCCCCACAAAGATCTGTTTGTTCCTTTTTTGGAAGGTAATAACCAGGAGAAAAATGTTGAGAATCTAGGGTTTTGCCTGAGGATTCTTTTCTCACCAAAAGATGAATCCCGTTAAGCTATAGATTGGGGTAATTTCTGGCTTTTAGGCAAATGGGCGGACAAATCGGGTATTTTTGGTCACCAGAAAAGTCAGTTTATAGGGCTTTGTTGAGAACCTGTTTTCAAAGTTTGTAAACTTAGTTTACGCTTGGAAAAAAATATTTTTTGGTTCAGAGACTCGGACCCAAAAATCATTCATTTCTTCTCCCTTTATTTGTGTGGGAAAATGTGAATCGCCCATCAATTTTATGAAAAACAACTTTCTTACTTACTCCATTATCGGGGCGATGTTGCTGGGAATGGCTGTTGGATATTTCATCCATTCTACCGGACAACAAGAATACATTTCCGCTTACAGCGATAATATCAAGCTGTTGGCTACCATCTTTATCCGATTGGTGCAAATGATCATAGCGCCCTTGGTATTCACCACTTTGGTGGTGGGAATTGCCAAATTGGGAGATGTAAAAGCAGTCAGCCGCCTGGGGGGAAAATCCATGCTGTGGTTCTTTTCGGCCTCTCTGGTTTCCCTGTTGATCGGACTGGTCATGGTGAATTACTTTGAGCCTGGGGTAGGGATGAACCTGAGCGCCGGAGATTCCTCAGGGGTAGCCGATGTGACCGGTAAGACCCAAAACTTTTCCCTCCTGAACTTTGTGGAGCATATCGTTCCCAAAAGTGTATTCGAAGCCATGGCTACCAATGAAATTCTTCAGTTGGTGGTCTTTTCTATTTTCTTCGGGATTGCCCTTTCTGGAATGGGGCATCATGGCTATCCGTTGATCAAAGCCTTGGATGTGGTTGCTCATGTGACCTTGAAGATGGTCGGCTATGTCATGATGACGGCTCCCTTGGGTGTATTTGGAGCCATATCTGCTGTCATTGCCACCAGAGGCTTAGATATTCTTCTGACCTACGCGCGCTATTTTGGGGCATTTATCGCCGGGATTGGAGTATTGTGGATCGTCCTGATGAGCATTGGATACCTGATGCTGGGCAAGCGGCTTTGGGAATTGCTTCGCAGTCTGTTTGGCTCCATGGTCATCGCGTTTAGTACGACCAGTTCGGAGGCGGTATT
>JAJLJS010000250.1:0-1098 GCA_033844545.1 Cyclobacteriaceae bacterium
CGGAGAAATCCTAAAAATTGAAATCCCCCGAGGCTTCATCAATACCTTTAATTCTGAAGATGCCTTCTCCAAATTTGTCGGAATCCGGGTTCCATTTGAGGTTGGGGTAGTGGACAAGGGCAGTGGTGCCGAAGCCGCAGGAATTGAAGTAGGAGATAAAATTTTGGCCGTAAATGGTCAGGAGGTAAACTACTTTGATGAAATGCAAGCTTCTTTGAAGGGATTGGTCAATCAGGAAGCTGAAATTGTCCGACAGCAAGGTGATGCCATCGACACCTTGATGATTCCTGTGACGGAGGAAGCTAGAATCGGGATTGCCGTAAATCCCCTGATTGAGCCTGTGAGAAGAGAGTACGGCTTTGGGGAAGCTTTGTCCAAAGGTACTTCCCGAGCATTCGGAGTTGTAATTGTAAATGCTAGGGCCTTAGGAAAAATGTTTACCGGTGAGGTATCCGCTAAAAACGTCAGTGGCCCGATCGGAATGGCTAAGATTTATGGCGCTTCTTGGGATTGGGTAAAATTCTGGAGCATCACGGGTTTGATTTCCATGATTTTGGCCTTTATGAATTTGCTTCCTATTCCAGCATTGGATGGAGGACATGTGATGTTTCTGCTCTATGAAATGGTGTCCGGGAGAGCTCCTTCAGATAAGTTCTTGGAAAATGCCCAAAAAGTCGGGATGGTGATCCTGCTTGCTCTGATGGTGTTTGCGATTGGAAATGATATTCTGAAGATCTTCACCGGAAGTTAAAATTCCCTAGAAGCTCAAAAAGTAAGGCCGGTTTTTTCCGGCCTTTTTTGTTATTCAGATTTATCATCCAGCACACTGGGGACTTTCCATTTTACACTTCCCACTCCTCTGCTTTCTGCCACTTTCAAGGCTTTGGAACTTCGCCTTTTCTCATAAATCATCGCAAATGTCATGATCAGGCTGGTACCTATGATCACAAATAGCAGAACCCCGGGCTCAAAACTTGCAATCTGTGCTTCCACGGGAATGGCATAAAACAGCAGCACCGTAATCAATCCTCTCGGAGCGATAAATACTTGAGGGAGGATGTCTCTTCCTTCGAAAATCAAAAGCAAAACAAAGCGGAT
>JAJLJS010000251.1:0-4000 GCA_033844545.1 Cyclobacteriaceae bacterium
CTACTCCGGCCTTACCAACTTTGGAGTTTGGACAAGCCGGGAGGAGGAGCTGATATTGGGCCTTTGAGAGATCAGGGACCGATTTTGATAGGTTTGAAGCCGGATTCCCAGCGGTATTTCTTTTATCATCATACCGATGCGGATGTATTTGAGGCTGTGGATCAGCGGGAATTGGAACTCGGGGCAGCGGCTATGGCGGCTTTGGTTTACTTAATAGAACAAGAGGGGATTTGATCCCCTCTTGTTGATTTAGTAGCCCTTCACTCCGGCTTCCGCTATAATTCCATCCTGTGCAGAGGTCACCCCCGAGATGCCTATTGCTCCGACAATAACCCCATCTTTGACTATCGGAAGTCCACCTTCCACGCCTACTGCATGGGGTAGTGTGGCTATTCTGGCTCCACCTTCGCCTTTCATCGCGTCCTCAAATACTTTAGTAGGGCGCTTGAAAAACACCGCAGATTTTGCCTTGGCTTGGGCCACATCGATGGATCCAATCTGTACTCCATCCATACGTCTGAGGGAAATGAGATTTCCGCCATCATCCACTATGCAGATGACGACATTCCATCCCTCTGCGGTAGCTTTTGCTTCTGCAGCCTCGGATATTCTTTGGGCATCGCTTAGGCTCAAATAGGGTTTGGTCTGGGCATTTGCCAATACCGGCAGGGAAAGGAGGAGGAAAATGATGAATTTTTTCATAGTTCCGAAAGGTTAAAATTTATGGTTGTCATCAAGTTCTGAATTATTCTTCGGATTTCTCGCCTGTACTTTCCTGCGCGATTTTCAGAATGACATTCCCGGTCTTTTGCCCAGAGGCTACATATTCAAAAGCTTCCCTGATTTGAGCCAGGTCAAAGCTTTTTTCGTCAATCAAGGGTTTGAATTTGTTGGCGAGGACCAAGTTTTGAATTTTCTTCATGCTCATCAGGATTTCACTGGGAACGGGGAAGACAACTTTTTTTGGACCCATCACCGGGGCAAAAATGGCCAACCAGAGATTCTCCCAATTGGGTCCCAGTTCGGAAGAAATGTAGGTGCCATGAGGTTTCAAAATAGATTTCACCTTTGGGAATCGGCTTTTTCCCACCGCATCAAATACAAAATCGTAATTCTTGGTTTCTTGGGTAAAGTCCTCCCTGTCCAGGGCAATGACATGATCAGGCCCCAGATTTTTTACAATTTCTACATCTTTTTCAAAGCAAACGGCGGTGACTTTGATGTTCATGGACTTGAGGATTTGGATAGCAGCCGAACCAATGGCCCCTGTTCCTCCATTGACCAAAACTTCCATTCCGGGTTGGAGATCCACCTTGTTGATAAAGTTGATCGCATAGTGGGCAGCCTCAGCGCAGGCGACCATTTCCGAAAAATCTTTTTCATCCGGCATTTTCAAAATGGCTCCTTTTGCGGGGAAACAAACATATTCGGCATGGGTACCGGCTCCGTTGTCATTGAAGCCCCACACCCGATCTCCGGGCTGAAACGCAGAAACTTCGGAGCCTACATCTTCGACGACACCGGCAAAATCAGTTCCTGTAATCGGGAGGCGGGGTTTGGTGAGACCGGAAAAAATCCGAATTGCATAGGGCTTGCCGGTGAGTACCCCCACGTCCGTTCGGTTGACTGTGGTGACTTGGACTTTAACCAAAACATCCCCAGGCTTTGGATGCGGTTTGAGGTATTCCAAAATCTGGGTTTCGGAGGGTTTGCAGTACTGGTGTCGAACGGAGGCTTTCATGTTTCTGGGGTTTAAAAAAGTAAGAGGAAACAGATTTTACTGAATTTGAGAGAGTTTGGTTCCGACGATTTGAAATATTTCAGAAGAATCCCGGCGGACTTGATTTACAAATTCCCGAAAAGTATCTTCCTCTTCGGGGGTTAGTTGGGAGGTCAAATTTTCTTTTTCAACGCGTGTCAGAAAGTCATCCCGATCATGCCATTCTCCCAATAAATGGATGAGTTCTTCAACTTGTGGAATATGAATCGGGAAATTGCCCTTGCCCAAAATCTCCAGGGAATAGTGGTAGTTTTTTAGTTTTTTGCGAAGGAGATGGGCATTTTCGGGACGTATTCCTTTTGCCATCATCTGGAGGATTTCTTCCCAGAGGTCTTCGATGAAAAGTGTGAAATCGAAGGATTTTTTCTTCTTGATCAGTTTTTGGATTCGTTTGAATCGCTTTTGGATTTTTTTGCTCTTGGAGAGGTTTCGGCTTTTGAAAAACTCCTTTCTCTTCTTTTGGATTTCATTATTGAGCTGGGACTTGAGTTTTGGGACTTGTTCCACAATCTTATACTCAGTCAGCAAGTCTTTCTCCAATTGCATTTCCCGAATCGGGCCTGCCTTTTTGAATAGTTTCTGGATAGGTTTCCCAGCGGATTTTGCATCAAAGCTTGGCTCGGCACATTGGAGTAGGAAAAGCAGGGCTTGGAGTCTTTTCACCTCAACCCGAAATCGGTGAAAGGCCTTTTTGCTAAACTTTCTTTTGGAGTATCTGAGCAAAAAGGACAGGGCTTTTTTTCTGTATTTGAAATAGTTCAAAAGGTGCTCCATGCGCCGGGGTTTGGTGAAAAGATAGGAACAAGTTATTTTTTTATTTGATTGCCTGCAATGGTTCCATCCGACATCTCTTCCTTGAATTCGTACCTGGCAGACTAAAGTCCGAGGCCTACTGAACCGGAACTTCCCTCGGTAAATCCAGCCAGCGAACTTATTCACCTCGGAACATGTGGAAAAACATCACGTACAATTTACCCTGAGGCAAATCGCCTGATTACTACCAGTTTTTGAAGTGATTTTCGTCATTTTATTACCCAGAAAATTGTCCTAGAATTGAATCAATAAAACCCAAAAGCCATGACAGATTCCCGTATTTCAAAGGCATCCATACTCCGAGCCTGTTTGATCAAGCAAGAGCTGACGATTGATGATTTTGAAAAAGAAGCAGCTCTGATCAAGTCTGACATCACGTCCAGGGATGAATCAGCAAGTCAGGCGCATAAGGGTTCTTCCGAGAGAAATGAACTATTGGTCCGAATGGAACGGGAAATTGTATTTCTGAAAAATGAATTGATGGGACTGCAGGCGCTTGACCCCAGCAAGACCAATAAATCCGTGGAACCAGGGGCTGTAGTAGTGACTGATCAGCGCATATTTTTTATCTCTACCTCCATAGAGCAAGTGGAAGTAAACGGGGAATCTGTTTTTGGAATTTCCTTAAAAGCTCCTCTTTATGCTTGCATGAAGGGCAAAAAGAAAGGAGAGAGCTTTTCCTTTGGAGGAGTAAATTACAAAATCCTGGATCTGTATTGAAGGTTTACTCAATTGGATACCCACTTCGTTGCCATGCCTGAATTCCTCCCTGAAGATGATATACCTTGGTGTAGCCTTGACTGATCATCAAATTAGCAGCCTCTTGACTCCTGGCTCCCACTGCACAATAAATAAAAATTTCAGAATCTTTTGGGAATTCGGAAGCCTTCTCGAGAAAATTGGATTGGTAAAAATCCAAGCCTTGAGAACCAGGGATTTTACCCTGAGCGATTTCTTCGGGAGTTCGTACATCCAGAATAATTCCATTCCCGCTTTTTTGGCTGAATTCCTCAGGATTTAGGCTGATCAAAGTTGCCGACGGTGTGGTGACTTCGGTAGCTTGGGATTCCTTTTTGGAATTAGAACATGCGGAAAAGAGCATGGTGCCAAGGAGTACTGTGCTGAGGAATTTGGTCATAGCGCTGAATTTAATCCAAAGCTACGCATCTCAAAGGATAAATTTTTGTGAGCTAAGGCACAAAAGGAAACTCAGGATCTGACTTGCCCATCTCCTTGGATGATCCATTTGTAGCTGGTCAGCTCCCGAAGAGCCATAGGGCCTCGGGCGTGGAGTTTTTGGGTACTGATTCCGATTTCTGCTCCCAAGCCAAACTGATTTCCGTCCGTAAAAGCTGTGGAGGCGTTGGCATAGACTGCTGCTGCATCGACTTCTTTTAAAAACCGCTG
>JAJLJS010000252.1:0-1020 GCA_033844545.1 Cyclobacteriaceae bacterium
TCAACTGCTTCTTTTTCAGAGTTGGAGTTATCTTTTTGTAATGTATTGTAGATGATTGAGTAATCGGCCACATTCACATCCTCTCTGTGGAGGATGATGGATTTGGAACCGGAATCCAAAATCATTTCAATGTCTTCTTCAGTAAGAACGGTATCACGCTCAAGCAATACCTCATTTCTGTCGATGGAAACTACCTCACCGGTATCCTCATCCACGAAATCTTCTACCCAAGTTCTCAATACCCTTGCCGCCAACTTTCTTCCAGCTACTTTTTTCAAAGCTGTTTTGGTAGCAGACACTTCTTCAGAAAGTCCAAACAAGTCAAGGATATCTTTGTCAGAACCATAACCGATTGCTCTCAAAAGAGTCGTCACAGGGAATTTTTTCTTACGGTCGATATAAGCATACATGACATTGTTGATGTCGGTAGCGAATTCGATCCAAGAACCTTTGAAAGGGATAATCCTTGCGGAATAAAGCTTGGTTCCGTTGGTGTGTTTACTTTGAGCAAAGAAAACACCCGGAGATCTGTGTAACTGGGACACGATCACCCGCTCGGCACCATTGATTACAAATGACCCTTTTTCAGTCATGTAAGGCAGGTTGCCTAGGAACACCTCTTGCTCGATGGTTTCGAAATCCTCATTGTCCTCATCGTGGCAAAGTAGTCTCAGTTTAGCCTTCAATGGAACAGAATAGGTCAATCCCCGATCGATACATTCACCCACACTGTATTTTGGTGGATCAACGGCATAGTCGATGAATTCCAGGGTAAAGTTTTCTCTGGAATCACTAATCGGGAAGTTTTCAGCAAAAACCTTAAATAACCCATCTGCCCTTCTCTTTTCTGCAGGAGTATCCAGCTGGAAAAAGTCTTTAAAGGACTGCAGCTGAATATCGAGAAAATCGGGATAGTCTTTGACCACCTTAATGGAGGAGAAGCTTTTCCTTTCGGTTTGATTCTTGATAGCCAAGGTAGTGTATAGTTTATAGTGAAATTAATTGTTGGAAAGCGAATAT
>JAJLJS010000253.1:0-6469 GCA_033844545.1 Cyclobacteriaceae bacterium
CTTATTATTTTGAATTACTGTCGTCCCTCGTCGAACCGACAAACCCACAACCTACAACCACAACTTTAAACTCTTCACTTTAAACTTATAACTCTACCCTGTCGACCGTGGTCCGTTGACAACCCACAACCGACAACCGACATCGGACAACCGACAACTTTAAACTCTCCACTTTAAACTTTTAACTCCATCGTCCGTTGACGACTAGTAACTGACAACCGACAACCGACAACCGACAACCGACACCAGACAACTTTAAACTCTCCACTTTAAACTTTTAACTCCATCGTCCATCTTCCATCATCCATTGACAACCCACAAATTTTAATTCAAAAGTTATTTTTTTTGGTTTACTTAACGGCACAATATGGGTGTCGATGATGCTATCCGAAAATGATTCGTTAAAAGAACTGGTCCTACATTTGTCAAATGGCGATGAAAAAGCATTTGAACGATTGTATTTCTTGTTTTCGGAAAAAATCTATCACATTTCCAGAAAAATGAACCTGTGCCATGAGGATGCAGAAGGAGTGGTTCAGGAGGTATTTTTGAAAATCTGGAAAAACCGTACCAAACTCGACCCTGAACTTTCCTTCAATGCCTATCTGATTGCTATTGTGCGTTCCTTGGTGATCAAAAAGGCCAAGAAAGACGCCCGTTTCTACGCTTTTCAGCAATATAAAATCCCCTTGCTGCAGCAAATCACTTCAGCCAGCGCTGAGGATGAAATCATCTTTTCAGAGTTTAGCATGCTGACCCAAGAAATCATCGAGCAGCTGCCGCCTGCCCAGAAGAAAATTTTTCAACTCCGGTATCTTGAAAACCTCTCAGTAGCAGAAATCTCCGAACAGCTCAACATTTCTAAAAGGACTGTTGAAAACCAGATTTTCAGAGCTACTTCCCTGGTCAAGGAGAAATTATCCAAACTCAAGATTATCTCTACAGGGCTTTTGTTTTTTATTGTTGATTCAGTGCTTTTGGCATTGATGGACTGATAAATCCATAGATTTTTTGGGTTTGAATAAAAAAAACCACATTTCTTTCATTTGGCAGTGAGTAGTTTGCCGGACTTGAGGGTATAGGTATCATTATCAGACCTCTCATGGATCACAAAAAGCGAATCGATGATTTTTATTCCGGAAAGCTGAGCCCTCAACAGGCCCAGGAGTTTCTGGATTGGCTCGAAAGCCCGGAAGCAGAAGAGTTTCTTTCGGCCGAAATCATCCAACTTTGGAGCGAAAAGCTAAAATCCCAAAGCAATTCTTGGGACAATAATCCCCTGTGGCAAAAAATAAAAGCTGAAAAATCAGTGTTTGCCAAGCCATTTATTCACAAAAGTCTTTCCCAACAGCCTGTAAGATCAATCTGGTCTTGGGCAAAATATGCAGCTGCGGTCATCCTGATCGGGATTTCGGCCTATGCCTATTTCTCCTCCCAGCAGCCTCAGGGCCTAGATCCTCAAACCGAGCTCGCCGAAGCATCCAAGTGGATTACCCGCACCAATCCTTCCGGACAAAAAACCAGGATTCTTCTTTCTGACGGTTCTACGATCTACCTCAACTCCGCCAGCACGGTTTCCTATCCGGAAGATTTTCAGACCAACAGACGGGTCTCTCTCGAAGGAGAAGCCTTTTTTGAAGTGGCTAAAGATCCGGAACATCCCTTTTCTGTAGAAGCGAAAGGAATCACCACCACTGCCTTAGGCACTTCCTTTAATATTTCCACTTTCAATCGCCAGGATAAAGTAGCGGTTACCCTGGTGACCGGAAAAGTGAAGCTTCAGCAATTAGGAGCTAGTCAAGAACTATTGCTCAACCCGGGGGAAGAGTCCCTCTTGGCAGTGGATGAAAGCAATCCCCAGAAATACAGGGTAGATATACGTGACCGGATACTCTGGAAAGACGGAGTGCTGAAGTTTCAAAATACCACCTTCCCGGATATGATCGATATCCTGCAGCGCTGGTATGGAGTGAGTATAAAAGTCTCCGGAAAACTCTCGCAGGATTCAGCCACAGGTACTTTCGAAAATAATGAGTCCCTGCGGAATGTCCTCCATGTCCTGAGCGAATCCATGGGCTTCAGCTATCAGCTTAATGAAAAAGAAGTCATCATCCACTTTAACTGATAAGATCCTATGAAAAATTGAAAGAAGACGAAAAAAGAACAGGAGCGTACGGCAATACACTCCTGTGAAAATCAAAACACGGCACCCAAGGATTGAAGATTAGCGGTCTGGCATCCTACGGGTATTTCTATGTCTCAACTTACCATTCCAAATTATGAAAAAAATCCTACCGTTAATAGTCATGTCTATTAAGATGCTAGTTTGGGGAGTAGCTGTCCTCTGCATGACCTTGAGTCCGCTCATGGCTAACACCTCTGAAGCTCAGGTAAAGAGCATCGATAAGGTGTACCTTACCTTGGAAAATTCCTCTTATTCCCTCGTTCAGCTTTTTCAGGAAATTGAACGGAAAACAGATTTCAAATTCTTCTATACGCAACAGGCACTTAATAACAGTCCTCAACTGACTGCCATTCAATCCTCGGGAAGCGTGGAAGAGCACCTGGTTCAGGTGGCCAAACAGACCAACCTCAGATTCAAGCAGGTCAACAACACCATTTCGGTAATTCCTGTAAGCAATGAAACCCAAGATTTGATCACCAAAGAAATCCAACTTGCTTCGATATCTGGAACTGTAACAGACAACACAGGAGCTCCGATGCCTGGAGTTACCATTTTGATCCAAGGAACCACCTCAGGTACCGTTACCGATGTGGATGGTAAATATTCCCTGGAAGTCAATGAAGGACAGGTTTTGGTATTCTCATTTATCGGGTACCAAACAATTTCGAGAGTAGTCGGAAACTCATCAATCCTTGATGTAACCATGTCTGTAGAGGAAAATAGCCTGCAGGAGTTTGTCGTCATCGGCTATGGGACCATTCAAAAGAAAGACATTACAGGAGCTGTGAGTGCCATTACCAGCGAGGAATTGAAAGACCAACCGGTGGTAGCCATAGATCAGGCCATTGCCGGCAGATTGGCCGGGGTCGTAGTCACCCAGGCCACAGGCGCTCCCGGAGGCGGAGCCAGCGTACGAATCCGGGGAGCAGGTTCCCTGAGTGCGGGAAATGAACCCCTTTACGTGGTAGATGGATTTCCGGTCACCAATGACTTTGATCAAAGAAACAACCCTCTCAATACCATTAATCCTGCAGATATAGACAACATCCAAGTATTAAAAGATGCCTCCGCCACTGCCATTTACGGCTCAAGAGGCTCCAACGGTGTCGTGTTAATAACCACTAAATCCGGGAAATCCGGAAGCTCAAAAATTGATTTCAATGTCAGTACAGGGGTACAGCAAGTGGAGAAATATGTGGATGTTCTAAATGCCGGAGAATTTGCCGCCTACATCAATGAATCCAGAAATAATGCATGGGTCAACTCAGGCCCCAATCGACTGCCCACGGATCCTAATTCTGTAAGAGGGAATAATGTGATGTATTTGTTGCCGGAGGTTTTTCAAAATCCAGAATCATTGGGAGAAGGCACTAATTGGCAAAAAGAGATTTTTCGGACAGCCCGAATGAGCAACTATCAGCTGAACTTCTCCGGAGGAAATGATAAAACCAAATACTTTATCTCCGCAGGGTACCTGGATCAGGAAGGGGTGATTATTAATTCGGACCTCAAACGGTATTCCTTCCGATTGAATGTGGAATCCCAAATGAATAATAGAGTAAAGGTGGGCGCTAATATTACCCCTTCTTATACATTCTCAAATCAGTCTTTGGCTGAGGGCAACTGGCAGGGAGGCGGAATAATCCAATCAGCTATTACTGCTGCCCCTCATCTGACACCTTATGATGCGGAAGGAAATTATACCAAAGTTACCGGACAGGGAATCGGATTGTCTGAAGTGGATAACCCAGTGAAAATTGCCAAAGAGTATTTTCATCAACAGGGAACTCTACGTCTTTTGGGAACTGCCTTCGCAGAATTTTCCCTGATTGACAATTTGAAGTTCAAAACTTTGGTGGGCGGAGATGTAAGGAATTTCCGGGAAGATATTTTTTCAAACTCTTTGATCAACCCCAATAGCGTCAATCCCACCAAACCCGCAGTGGGTACCAATGCAACCAGTCAGTCCAGAAACTGGCTTGCAGAATTTACCCTAAGCTATGCAAAAACCATTGGCAAACACAGCTTTGATGGGGTAGTAGGGTATACTGCCCAAAACGAATTGTTGGATGTCAATCGGATGACAGGAACCAATTTTCCTAATGACAATATCAAAACAATCAATGCTGCAGGTCTGATTACCAGTGCTTTCAATACCAAAGAAGAATGGTCTCTGCTCTCTGTCCTCGCCAGAGTGAATTACAACTATGATGATCGCTACCTTTTGACCGCGACCTTCCGTAGAGATGGTTCCTCCAGGTTTGGTGCAGATAATCGATGGGGTTCTTTTCCTTCCATTTCTCTTGGCTGGAGATTGTCTGAAGAAAATTTCATGGAAAATTTTTCCTGGATATCTGAATTGAGACTAAGAGCAAGTACCGGTCTTACCGGAAATAATTTCATTTCCAATTATGGTGCAATCGGTTTGACTGCCCAGGAGAACTATATTTTCGGAACCAATGGCGGGACGATTAATAACGGAATCCGTCTTGCCAATATCCCCAACAGTACCTTGGGATGGGAAACCAACAGGCAAACAGATATCGGGCTGGAATTTGGAGTTTTCCAAAACAGGGTCTACCTCTCAGCGGATTATTACCAAAAGCGTACCTCTGATCTATTGTTGAATGTGCCTGTTCCAACATTGACAGGATATTCTACAGCACTTCAAAATATCGGAGAAATCCTAAACAAAGGTTTTGAATTCACCCTTACCAGCAGAAATACAGTCGGAGCATTTAAATGGACTACAGATTTTAACATCTCCACCAATAAGATTCGCGTGGAAGCCCTTGGACCGGATGGCTCACCGATCATTTCCCGACAAGCGACCTCCGCATCTGCTCCTACACATATTACCCAAATAGGTGCAGAGCCCGGAAGCTTTTATGGTTACCAAGTAATAGGAGTATATCAAAATCAACAGGAGATTGACAATAGCCCTGTAGTCAAAAACGGAAATGGTACAGTCCAATCCAAGCCGGGTCACCTTAAGTTTGCCGATATCAACGGAGATGGGGTGATCACGACTGCCGACCGAACCATCCTGGGAAGTCCTTTCCCTGACTTTACCTATGGAATGACTAACTCCTTCACGTTTCAAAACTTTGACTTTGCCTTTACACTTCAGGGTGTGCAGGGAAATGAAGTGTTAAATCTTGCTAGACGATACTATGGCAACTATTCAGGAACCTACAATGTCCTTCGAAGTACATCCAATGGATGGATGTCTGAAGCAGACCCGGGGGATGGTGTTTCTCCAATGATTGACCGAAATTTCAATGCGTTGGCAGGAAGTAACGTGGTCAACAATGTGACCTCCCTTTTTGTGGAAGATGGATCTTTCCTGAGAATTCGGAATATCACCTTGGGGTACAATTTGCCTCAAGCCTCCCTACAAAAGCTGAAGCTTTCCAGTGCCCGATTGAGCTTTACGGTACAAAATGCCTACACCTTTACCAAGTACGAAGGCTTCAATCCTGAAGTAAGTGCACAGGGTGGCAGTACGTTGGTACCCGGGGTGGATGCCGGCGGATATCCATTGGCCCGCTCCTTTATGTTTGGTTTAAATGTTGGCTTCTAACTTGATCTTCACGATGAAAAATATCAAAATTCTTTTCGCAGCAGGAGCTATGGCCCTTATGACCGCAACCGGATGCAGTAGTGATTTTCTGGATTTGGCTCCTATTTCCCAACAAAACAGCAATAACTTCTATAAGACTCCGGAGGACATGAAAAATGCCCTTACAGCAGTCTATGGGTCTTTGCAATACGGAGGTCAATATTATTCCTCCATGCACATCATCGGTGAACTCAGATCCGATAATACTGAAATCACCAATCCCGCGGCGGGTGCAGATCAGCAGGCGGTGGATGATTTCACCAATGTTCCGGTTACTTCCATCAGCTCCAATACATGGAACGCGCATTACCAAGGAATCCAAGCCGCGAATATTGTCATTGAAAAAATCCAACCCATCACCATGGATGCCAGCCTTAAAGCCAGATACATCGGTGAGGCAAAGTTTCTCAGAGCATTGATGTATTTCAACTTGGTAAGGATCTATGGGGATGTTCCTTTGGTACTGGCCGTGATCAATAATCCTCAGGAAGGATATGCTTATGGCAGAGAGACCACTCAGAAGGTTTACCAGCAGATCATCGCTGACTTGACGGAAGCAGAAGGAGCGCTACCATTTTCCTATACCGGTGCTGACCTCGGCCGTGCCACCAAAGGTGCAGCGATGGCTTTGTTGGGAAAAGTTTACCTTACCCAGCGTCAGT
>JAJLJS010000254.1:0-18188 GCA_033844545.1 Cyclobacteriaceae bacterium
GAAAGCATTCCGAAGACAAACAAAGGAATTAGTCCCCAACTGACTTGGGCCAAAAACACGGATGGGATGATGAGCAAAAAGGAGAAAAGGCCAATCTGAATGAGATCCAGCTTGATCATATTCCAAAACTTGGAACTCCAGGAAGCTGGGACCAAAATAAACCAGGGCTTTTTCAAATCTCCGATATTTGCCCTGCCGATTCCGGCCATAAAATAAAAAACCAGCAAAACCATCAGATAGCCATATAACACTTTGTGGGAAAACCACTCGAAATTGGAAAGCCCCGCCATCAAAATCCCTATCCCTGCCATACTCAGACTATAGATCCCGACCAAGGGATGAAAATCCTGCCGGCTGCTGTGCACATAATTCCTCCAATAAAAAGCTTTGGCTCCCACCCCGAAATCCGGAAGTGCCAGCTGCTTTTTGGCATTGAGACTATAGGTATCTTCCGTGACTTCTTTTTTGCCCCGTGCTTTCTCAAGCTTTTCCTCATTGGACTTCGTGGCTTCCAGCACATCTTCATAATAGTATCCCGAGAATTGGATAACCAAACGTAAGACCGTGTAAAAAGCCAATCCATACAGGAGAATAAATCCTACTGAGATGATCCAATTCCCGTGCATGCCATAGGATAAAATTCCCCGACTCCAGCCTACCAAGGGAAAGAAGTCGAACCAAGGCGAAGCAATCCAGGAAAACATCCCCTGCCAAAATTTTTCTGCCATCAGTCCGGGAATCAACACCATCAAACCCAATAACACTCCCAATACTATGACGCCTATACGGATATGTTGGATGATCTCATATTTGGTATGCAGGGTGTAAACCAAAAACCGAATCGGAAAAACCATGAAAAAAAACAAGGCAAAACCCAAAACCATGAATGTTCCGCTAACCAGATTGAGATTCATGTTTCCAGCCAATTGACTTCCTCCATACACCATAAAAATCAAGGCTCCCCCGATAGAGGGGATCAGGGAGCGGATCATGTAATACAAGAGCAGGTTCTCAGGACGAACAGGTGCTGGAAAAAGCAAATTGACATCAGCCATTTTAAAAAAGGAAACATTCCGTTTGGTAGCCCGAAACAACTGGAAAATCAAAAATGCCAACACCAAAAGCGTGAGGACACCTATGATATTTTGGAGGGAGTAATCAATCTGATTCATACCCTCAAGGGCCTGTTCGGACCCTTGCCGGGATTTGACTCTTTGGGAGTAAATGAACGTAAAATACCCAAGCAAAACCAAATAGGGCAAAAGCCGAAGTGGGTTTTTCAGAATCAGCAGCAGGTTGTTTTTCAGAATCCAAAGATCCTTTCTGAGGAGAAGTTTAAGCTCTTTCATCTTTGGTCAACTCTAAAAACAGATCCTCCAAGCTCAAACCCTGGCCTCCCTCAGCTGCCTGGAGTTTCAGATTTTCTACCGTATCATTTCCGATGATTTTGCCTTCTTTCATGATCATGATCCGATCTGCAATCGACTCTACACTATCAATCAGGTGCGTGGAAACCAATATGGTCTTTCCGGATTCTTTCAGTTTCCGGAATATCATTTTGGTATTTTTGATGGCTTTGGGATCCAAGCCGATCATGGGTTCGTCAAAAAACAAAAGCTGGGGATCAGGCAAAAGCGCACAGCAAATGGATACTTTTTGGCGCATACCTTTGGAAAGGTCCCTTCCCAGTTTCTTCCTTTTATCCTCCAATTCATACAGTTCCAAGAGCTCTTCAGCCTTTTCTTTCCATTCTTTGACTCCGTAGGCTTGAGCGATAAACTGCAAATGCTCCCAAACTGTCAGCAAGTCATATACATAGGGAGTCTCAGGGATATAGCTGAAAAATCGCTTCGCCTCCACACTCAAATGATCAAAGTCTCCGATTGTAATTTCCCCGGAAGTTTTGCGGAGCAAACCGACAATACACTTCATAGTGGTGCTTTTTCCAGCACCATTGGGACCCAGCAGGCCTACCACTTCTCCTCCATCCAAGTGAAAGCTAATGTCATCGACTGCATTTTGCCTGCCGTATTTTTTTATGAGGTTGGTTACTGTCAGCATTTGTGCTCAATTTTTCGAAAAATGATCAGATTCCTTCTTTTCCCCAAGCCCTTCTGGGACGAAAGCCGAGAATAAATTATCAATGAGGAAAATTCCGGTCTTCTGAGGAAACAGGGGTATTTTTAAATAGTTGGATTCGTTTTACCTTTAATTTTATTGGAAATTCAAAAAAATCATTTCAAATGAAAAAACTATTTGTCGTCTTATTGATGCTATCCATCCTTCATGAAGTAGCTGCCCAGAGAGCAGGGGCCTTTCGATTGAGTACAGACTTGGGTGCTGCTATTCCCAAAGAAGGAGGCATTGGTGCCTTATTCAATCTGGAACCTCAGATTCTGGTGAAAGATAACCTAGCTTTCGGGATAAGAATGGGAGTAGCCGGATTGGCAAAAGACGTGACCTATTACAGCATCCCGGAGGATTATGACGGAGAAGTTTCCGCCAACGTATCCGTATCCGGAACAGTAAACTACTATTTCAATAGCGGAAGTAGCCGGGTGGCTCCTTATATCGGTGCAGGTTTTGGGTATTATGGTTTGTCCAGTATCGATGTCGAAGAGGGGAATATAGATGATTCGGATGTTGGGGATCTGGAGGCCGAATTCGCCTGGGCCCCTATGGTCCGAGTGGGCATTGAACTGGCCAAGTTCAGGTTAGGTGCTGAATATAATTTTGTTCCCAAAAGCAATCTTCAGAACCTAAACGGACAGGTTATTGGAGAAGCCATCAATGAATATTTTGGATTTACCCTTGGGGTGACCATCGGTGGAGGAAAGTGGGGAAAGTAAGTTGATTTGAGGTATCGGGTTTCGGATTCCGGATTTCTGGAAGGCCGAAATAGGTGATTTAAATTTCAGTATTTGAATGAAAAATGGCGACAGAGACCTTTCTGACGCCATTTTTTAAATAAACCATTGAAAACCCTTCTTTTCAAATGATTTAGCCTAAAAAAGGAATGAAGTCAGATTTGTCAATCTGTGGTCTGTTGTCCGTGGCCTGTTGACAAATATTTTCAAATCAGGATTTTGCCCCCGCAAGCAGATAAAGAACTGCCATTCTTACGGCCACCCCATTTTCCACCTGATCCAAAATGATGGAATGGGCGGAATCAGCTGCATCCGAACTCAATTCTACCCCTCGGTTAATCGGACCGGGATGCATCAGGACAATTTCCTTATTCAGGGAATCAAGCATCTTGCGGGTAATGCCATAGTAAAGAGAGTATTCCCTGAGGCTCGGGAAGTATTTGATCTGCTGTCTTTCCAATTGGATTCGAAGGACGTTGGCTACATCACACCATTCGAGGGCTTTTCGGACATCCAGCTCGATTTTTACGCCCAAACTGGAGATGTATTTGGGCAAAAGGGTGATCGGACCACAAACCATCACTTCGGCCCCAAGTTTTTGGAGGCAAAAGATATTGGAAAGCGCCACTCTGGAATGGAGAATATCTCCGATGATAGCCACTTTTTTTCCAGTCAAATCTCCCAGTTTTTCCTGCATGGAAAAGGAATCCAATAAGGCCTGGGTTGGATGCTCATGGGTTCCATCCCCTGCATTGACAATATTGGCTTTGACATTTCTGGAGAGAAAATGCGGAGCCCCGGGGCTCGCATGGCGCATCACCACCATGTCCACTTTCATCGCCAGGATATTGTTGACAGTATCCACCAAGGTTTCGCCTTTTTTCACGGAGGAGTTGGACGAGGAAAAGTTGACCACGTCTGCGGAGAGTCTTTTTTCTGCCAATTCGAAAGAAAGGCGGGTTCGGGTGGAGTTCTCAAAAAATACGTTGGCAATGGTAATGTCCCGAAGGGAAGGCACCTTTTTGATGGGTCGGTTGATTACTTCCTTAAAGTTTGCCGCAGTTTCTAAAATTAATCGGACATCGGCTTCGGTGATGTCTTTGATTCCAAGTAAGTGTCTGGTGCTGAGTTGCGACATGATTAATTTTTAGCTTTCTCTGTGATCCAAATTGCGTCTTGTTCCTCTCCTTGTGCTGCCCATTCTACCACCACATATTGACTGTCCAGTGTATTTACCTTTACCCCGAAGTAATCCGGCATGATGGGATAATCCCGGGTCAGCTTCCGATCCACCAGCACCATCAATTCTACCTTTTGGGGTCTTCCAAAGGCGATCATGGCATCCATCGCTGCCCGGACCGAGCGGCCTTTGTACAGTACGTCATCGATGAGAATTACTTTTTTTCCTTCCACCAAGAAATCAATTCGCGTCTCATTGGCTTTGAGAGGAAAATCCCTGCGACGAAAATCATCCCGATGGAAAGTCGCATCCAAGGCTCCATGCGGAACTTTGACCCCTGAGATTTCGGCCAAAAGTTGGACGATTTTTTCCATCAAAATAGTGCCTCTGGGCTGAAGCCCAAGGATTACTGTATTGTCGAAATCGTCGTGATTTTCGATGAGTTGGTAGCAGAACCTTTTCAGGGTGATGGCAATCTGCTGCTGATCGAGTACAAGCCGCTTTTGCATGAGGTAGATTTGCGCGTAAATATAGAAAATAAAACTAGTCTCCTTCTCCTTCTAACTTGTACAAATCCCCATCCAGAACGATTTTACTCATAAAAAACACATGCTTGACCTCCTCTCGATTGTCTTCACCCAGGTAGCGAATGGATTGTCTTCCAGAGATCAAAAAGTAATTATCGTACCAATGAACCAATCGCAAAGTTTCCAAATCGGTATTCCGGATTCTTGAATTTTCATCCATCAATTCCAATCCAAAAAACATGCGCTCGAAGATTTTTTCCCCTTTCCGAAAAAAACTGGCGGTAACCAGGTCATCTTCAATATAAACATGGTATACATCATCCCCAACAACGGCAATTTCTCCAAAAGGCTCCGGGTAGGTAGTCGAAAATCCTCCAAACGACGCTGAGTTATCCCAAATCACCTGGCCCTGCTTACCCACTTTTATCAAGTGGGCAGACACATATTGGTATTCGATCAGATTGTAATATTGGTTTTGGGGAATATTGGAAAAAAGAAAGGGATCCATGTAGTAGGGTGAATACCCCATTCGGTTAATCCGATCATATCGATAGGTGTTGAAGGGGGAATATCCTCTTGGCCGGTTGCCTCCTCGGGAAGTGGAGATGTTCAATTGGTCAAAATAAATGTAATAGGCATCTTCAGTCTCCCTGACATCCCGGATCAGATAGGAATTTCGGATGGAGGGCACCTTGCCGTTTTCCAACTCTTTGAGAATTTGATTTTTTCGTTTTTCCTGCTGTTTTTCTTTGAGGTAACTGTAGAAATTCGGAAAATCTTCCAAGGTGTAGAGGTTGAAGTCATATTCTCCAAACTCGTTGATTTCCATAATGTACATGCCTTGGTAGGAGTTTTTTCCTTCTTGTCCGAAAGAGCCGATCATTACCTGCTGGTAGTTTTGGTCGGCCAATAAAAGGCCATCCAAGATTTCCTGATCGGCCGTTCCAAACTGGTCAACTTTGATTTCCCGAACCAAATTCCCCAACAGGTCATAGGTGAGAATAAGGGTCTCCCGGTTACGATATTGCCCTTTTCGGCTTACCACTACCTCCAGGGCTTCCAATTCTGCCATCTTTCTTACTTGAAGAACCTGGGTGTTGTTTCCATACACTCCCTGAACGGTATGCAGGCTCTTGTCCCGGAGGTCCAGAATTTGCAACACCGGCCTGGAATCAGAGGTCCCCAAAAAGATCGCCTTGGCATCCAGCACTAAAAACTCGACCAATTCCAAGTCCAAAAGGTTGTCTGCGGGATATTCAAAGCCTTTTTTGGATTCCAGATCTACTCCCAGAATATATTTGGGTGCATTGGCGGTAAGCCCTCTAGCCATCAGGATATAGAGCATAGAGCCCTCGGTATCGTAGCCCACCATTTCATAACTATTTCGAATCGGAAGCTCCACGATCCCCTCTGATTTTAGGTTTTCATCGGTGAGAAAAAACTGCAGGATCCGCTCGGATGAAAAGGACTTAACCTGCATGGTCCGAAAGGAAACCAAGCCCAGGTCGGTTCTCATTATTTCAAAAATGGGATCATACTCTTCCCCTTTCACTTCAAATCGATTCAGGAACTTCACCTGAGCCCATAGCTGGGAGTGCAAAAAAATCAATAAGAATAAACACAGCAGCTTTTTCATGCAGACATTTTGATCAATAGTTCATATTCTTCCGAAGTAACGGACATCACCGATAGCCGGCTTTGTTTCAGCATAAGCATCTCAGAAAGCCGATCTTCCTCCTTGATGGCCGTGAGAGAAACTGGATTTTTCAAAGCCCTCTTCACCTTGAGCTTCACGGCCACCCAAGATTCATCTTTCGGATCCGGAAAGGCTTCCTCGGAGACTTCCGCAACTCCAACTACGGCTTTATCTTTCCCGCTATGGTAAAATAACACCAAATCTCCCTTTTTCATTTCCCTGAGAAAATTCCGGGCTTGATAATTCCTTACGCCATCCCAGATATCTTCGCCCTTGGCTTGAAAATCCTCCCAGGAATAAGAGGTTGGTTCGGTTTTGACCATCCAGTAGTTCATATGTTGGTTATTGGTTATTGGTTATTGGTTATTCGAATTTCGGAATTCAGATTTCGGGTTTCTCTTCCCTTCAGTTGCTCTTTGCCTTTTGCCATTTGTTAATTGCCATTTGCCTCTTGTCCATTGCCACTTGCCATTTGCCATTTGCCTCTTGTCCATTGCCCATTGCCCATTGCCTCATGCCATTTGCCCATTGCCACTTGCCCATTGCCTCTTCCTACCCCCTGCTAAATCCAAGACTTAATTCATAAGTTACCCTTTCGGACTTTAAATTGAAACAATAATTAAAGACATTTGTCTAAGTTCGTCTACGAAAATCAGGAAATTTTGGACCACAAGACTTTACTCAAAAAACTAAAGCTGGGCATCCAGCTTATGGAACTCCACGACGAAAACCCGTTCAAAATCCGAAGCTATCAAAGTGCATTGACTGCCATGGAGCGGGGTGATTTTGACATCATGGAGCTCAGCGACGACCAGCTCACCCAAATCAACGGAGTTGGGAAAAGTCTGGTCGAGGTGATCAAAAACCTGAAAGAAACCGAGACTTTTCCTGCATTGGACGAATTCTTGGAAAAAACCCCGGAAGGAATTCTCGAAATTCTGGAAATCAAAGGATTGGGCCCCAAAAAAGTCAAAGTCCTTTGGCAGGAATTGGGCATCACCTCCACCCATGAACTCATGGAGGCCTGTCAAAGTGGGATCGTAGCCAAGACCAAAGGCTTTGGGGAAAAAACCCAGGAAACCATTATCCAAAATCTGGAATTTAAGGCTTCCAATGCCGGCAAGTGGCTGTATGCGGATATTGAACCCGTGGTGGAAGAGTTGGCTATGCAGATCCAAAAGCTAGCTCCCGATGCTCAGTTTGCCATAGTTGGGGACTATGCCAGGAAGATGGAAATCATTTTCCTAGGGCATTTCTTGCTAGGCACCAAAAACCCGAAAAAAATCAAATCCGCACTTAAAGACTTCCCAGCCATTGACTGGGATTTTTCCAAATCCGGACCGAATACCTGGAGAGGAAAACTGAAGGAAGTTGAATTAGCCGTCCGAATTGATCTTTGCGAGGAGAAGGATTTTCTCTGGAAAAAACTTAGCCTTATTGCCTCCAAAGGACATTTACTTTCCCCTGCTTCCGACACCGAAACCATCGCTGAAAAAATCCAGAAAAGGGATTTCGGGTCCGAGGAGGAGTTTTTTTCCAAAAATGAGCTTCAATTTATCCCCGCAGAAATGAGGGAAGGTTTTGGAGAAGTCAGTTTGGCCAGGGAGAACAAAATCCCAAAACTTCTGGAAGAGAAAGACCTGAAAGGCATTTTGCACAACCATTCTACCTACAGTGACGGAAAACACAGCCTCCGCCAAATGGCAGAGCATTGCAAAGAGTTGGGCTATGAATATCTCGGAATCGCAGATCACAGCCGGACTGCCAGCTATGCCGGGGGCTTGGAAATCGAAAAAGTCCTCAAACAACATCAGGAAATTGAGGAGCTGAACAAAGAATTGGCACCTTTCAAAATATTCAAAGGAATCGAATCCGATATTCTCGGCGACGGGAGTCTGGATTATCCGACGGAGGTTTTGGCAAGTTTTGATTTCATCGTTTCCTCGGTCCATTCCATTCTGAACATGGATGTAAACCGGGCCACCGACCGGCTCCTCCGCGCCATTGCCAATCCCTATACCACCATTTTGGGACATCCGACCGGCAGATTGTTGTTGCGAAGAGAAGGCTATCCCATTGACCACAAAACCATTATTGATGCCTGTGCTTCTCAAAACGTAGTCATTGAGATCAATGCCAACCCTTGGAGATTGGACTTGGATTGGAGATGGGTCCGGTATGCCATGGACCAAGGTGTCAAACTCTCCATCAATCCTGATGCCCACGAAATGGATGGGTATCAGGACATGAAGTATGGGGTCTTGATAGGAAGAAAAGGCGGCCTGACTAAAGAAATGACCTTGAATGCCCTCGGTCGGGAAGAAATTGCTGCTTTCTTTGCAGAACGAAAAGCGTCGATTCAGTGATCAGTCCTTCGACAAGCTCAAGAACCTTGACAGGAATCAGTCGCAGTTTGCAGTTTCAGGTTGTCAGGCTGAGGCGGAGTCGGAGCCAAAGCAGTGATCAGTCTTTCGACAAGCTCAGAAACCTTAACAGTGACCAGTCGCAGTTTGCAGTCTCGGCAATCCGCTTCAGTGGACTGTTGACAGTGGTCCATTGACAAAAAAACTAATTCCTAATTCCTAATTCCTAATTCCTAATTCCTAATTCCTAATTCCTAATTCCTAATTCTTATGAAATGGTCTGAACTTCCCGAACCTGTCTTATTGCAAAGATCCTTTCTCTTTGGAATCGTGGGAATTGTGCTGGGAACACTTTCTCTGCTCAATACGCATTTTGGTTTTCTAGATGCGCCTATGGGTCCTTTGAACGGGGTAAGTCTGCTCCTCCAATTTGCCGGAATAGGCCAATCCATTTTGGTCTTGAGAAAAAGAAAATTGGCACCCGAATACAAGGAAAAGGCTCAAATCCTGATCTTGGTTCTTGGAGTTGCCTTACTATTCTTTATTTTTTCCCTGTAATCCACAAAATCAAATCAACTGATTTTCAACAGGTTTATTTTCCTCCGAAATATTTTTTAACTTTTTTTGACAGGGCACGCAACGATTTCTTCCAGGCCTGCATCTACCCTATTGAAAGCCAACCGGAATGTTTAACAAACCCAATTTTTCAACTGAAGAAGGACTCATCAAGGGATGCCTGAAAGGTGACCGATCGGCGCAGCGTCACTTGTATGAAACTTATTCAGGAAAATTTTTGGGAATCTGTCTGAGGTACCTCAAAGACAGAGAACATGCCGAGGATGTGATGATCGAAAGCTTTATGAAAATCTTCGAAAAGCTCCCGCAGTTTCAGGCCAAAGGAAGTTTCGAGGGCTGGATGAAGCGGATCGTCGTCACTCAGGCGCTGATGACCTTGAGAAGCAACCGTCATCTGATGATGGAAGTCCACATCGAAGCTGAATTTGAATACCAAAATCATCACTACGAACTGACTCACCTGGAGGCAGCCGAGCTGATGGAACTGGTCCAAAGTCTACCGGTAGGCTATCGGACAGTATTCAACTTGTATGCAATAGAGGGGTATTCCCATCAGGAAATCGGGGAATTGCTCGGAATTACCGAAAGCACTTCCAAATCTCAACTCAACCGCGCCCGAAACGCGCTCAAAGAAAAAATTGCCAGTCTGCAACCTAAAATCAAGACAAACCATGGCTAAGTCACACGAAACATTCGACCAAATTTTCAAGGAAAAGCTGGAAGGGCATGAAGTAAAGCCCAGTGCTTTGGCTTGGGAAAGGCTGGACAGCCAGCTGCCTAAATCCAAGAAGTCCGGATCGGGGTTCTGGTGGGCTATCGCTGCCTCCCTGAGTGCTTTGCTCCTGGTAGCCTACCTCAACTGGCCAGTTGATGTAGTGATTTCAGAAGACAGACTGGTCGCATCAGCAGAAGAGGCCGAAGAGCCTGTAAACAGCCCTGTGGAGATCCTCCAAACACCCGAAGTTTCGACTCCGGAAACCAGTTCCCCGGAATCTGATTTGCCAAAGCCCCAAGCTGAACCAAAACAATCCCAGTCAAATTTCCAGGAGACGCCTGCCACTTTGCCTGCTTCTTACAAAGAGACTAAAGCGCAGCCATTGCTCGCAGAGGCTACTCAGGAAATGGAAAAATCGATCGATTTCATCGCAGTCCCGGAGAAAAAAATCTCCGAACCCAAACTTTCCCTACCAACTTTGAAAGCCCCTGATTTGACCAAAACCGTCGCAGAAGCACCGAGTAGCACCTCAGAGGAGCCACTCTATCGGGTGAGCATCTACTCCAACGGAATCAAAAAAGCCGAACCAACCGAGAAAAATCTCATCACAGAGATCGGAAAAACAGTGAGCCAAGTGGAAGGTCTATTGGGAAAAGTGGACGAGGGATTTGCTGAAATCCAGGATAAAAAAGACAACCTGTTTGCCTCACTCACGACCAAGAGAGAAAGAGCCGACGAGAAACCTTAAAAAAAACTAAACCAACACATTCTTTATTCGCATCAAAATCATGAAAAAATACCTGTTACTCTTCTGTTTGATGGCCTTGGTTCAGGTAGCCTTTGCCAGTGACTTCAAAGAATTTCCTTTGAAAACAGAAACTACCGTCATGAAAGACAGTGTAGTGATCGAATTCGGCAAGTCCGGAAAAGTGGTCATCATCGTCGAGTCCAAAGAGGACTTTGACAAATTGAAACTGATGAACATCAATCAAATCATCCATGAATTGGACTTGGAAGAAAACAAAGAAACCGGAGAATTGACCATTGTGGAAATCCGCAAAAAAGACGGCTCAGTCAAGGAGGTAGTCAAAGTGTACGAGGACTCCGGGCAGACAGAAGTCAATGTCGGCGGCATGAGGTTGTACGTGGATGAGTCCGGGGCCAACACCAAAGTCAAATTCGAAACCGGAACCCGCAAAAACCAGGACCCTCCTTTCCGTACTTTTTTCAACATCGACCTGGGCGTCAATAACTACCTGGACGGAGACGGGAAATTCCCAACTTCAGACCTCCCCTATGCAGTCAAAGGCTGGGGAAGCTGGCAGGTAGGCCTCAACTGGATGGCGGCCCAGAGAATCTCCAAAGGCTTTTATTGGGACTTTGGGATTGGCTTCCAGTTCTACAATTTCAAATTTGAAAACCGGGACTTCCAGGCAGTTAGGGGAGAAGATATGATCGAATTTGTCCAAAGAACTGAAGTGGACGGATTCAAAAGCAAGATTTCTTCCTCTTACCTGACTGCTATGACCATGCTGGAGCTGGATTTTGGCAAAATGAATGACCAAGGCCGAAGAGGAATGAGAATAGCTGCAGGCCCTTATGTGGGCTATCGTCTCGGAGGACAATCCAAATACGTGTATCGGGAGCTTGAAGGCTCAGGGCGCAAAAAAGATAAGGAAGCAACCGGACTTTATCTTGAAAACCTCCGCTACGGTATCCGTGGAGAAATCGGGGTGGGAAGAGTGAAATTCTTCTCCACCTATGACCTCAACACCCTGTTTCAGGATGGCAAAGGACCAGAATTGTACCCCATCACTTTTGGGGTAGTGTTTTAATCCAAAGGGGGAAAATCTCCCCCTCCTTTTTTTGAAAAACAAACCAACAATGAAAAATTTCAACTTAACTACGCTGGTATTTCTCCTTTTTACCTGGACTGCATTTGGCCAAACCCAGGATTCTTCCAAGGTGGAAACCAAAGCCAAGCAATACACCGTTTTTGGGAAGTCCTGGAAAGTGGTCCAGTACGAGGACGGTACCAAGTCCTACGAATGGGAAATCGACGAACAGGATTATACCCACTACCATTCTGAAGGCAAAAGCTCTAATTTCCATTACAACTTCTTAGAAAGTGAAGTAGGGATCAACATTTGGCCTGTGGATCAGGGAGCCCCCAAAGTAAAGCCTTGGGGAAGCTGGTATGTTGCCTTACAATCTTCAGGAACCTGGAAAGCCACCAAAAACTTTCACCTCAAATCCTACCTGGGGGTGAGCTGGTACAATTTCAAATTTGAAGATCCAAGTTTGGTGGCCGTCAAAACCCCGGATGGGATTGATTTTGTGGATTACACAGAAATCATTTCCGATCCCGATGCTGTCCCGACCAAATCTAAAATTTCCGCTTCCTATGCCAACTTCACCTTGATTCCAACCTTAAGAACCAATAACGGCAAGATGAGAATCGGGGCCGGAGGATACGTGGGATACCGTCTAGGAGGACGAGGGAAGTTTGTCTATGAAGTAGATGGCGATAAGCAAAAAGACTTCACCAAATCCAACATGTACATCGCAAACTTCCGCTATGGCGCCCGAGGTGAAATCGGGATCGGAGATGTCACGCTGTTTATCAATTACGACTTCAACAACCTGTTTGAAGAGCAAAAAGGCCCGGAATTCCAGGCCATGAGTTTTGGAATACGTATCGATTAATCAAATCCTAACACCATGAAAATTACGATCAAAAAATCCCTGGTATCTCTGTCTTTGCTGTTGATGGGCATTACCACCGCCTTTGCACAAAATGTGCTTGTGGATACCCAAAAAAACTACTCCGGCATCAAGCGGGTAGAAGTAGAAAGCGGATGGCTAAATGTCAGCTATAAAGGCGGAAGCGGCACCGATGTCAATGTGGAAGCTTACCTGGAGTCCAATGATTCAGACCAGGACATTGTGTTTGTTACGGTGGGAGATGTGCTGAAAATCAGCCATGCCCGAAAGCAAAACAATTACAACTGGAACAGTAAAAACAAAGGCTACATCAACATCACCGGCCCTGCAACTATGGCTCTGGATGTGAGGGGAAGCTCCGGGAATCTTACCGTGGAAAACATTACCAGCGCTGAAACCAACCTACGGGTATCCTCCGGGAACATCAAAGCCTCCAAGATCCAGGGCGACCTCAGCATCCGGGCAACCTCAGGGAATCTGACTGCCGACGGAGTGGCTGGTGATGTGGAAGGAGGAGTTACCTCAGGAAATGGTAATTTTTTCAATATCGACGGGAATCTCAATTACGAATCCACGAGCGGATCCTTGGAAGCAGATGGTGTCGGAGGGGAAATCAATGTCCGCCTGACCTCAGGAAATGCCAAAATCAACAATGCCGGGAGATTGGGCTCCATGCAGTTTACTTCCGGAAATATCCGTGCGACAAACTCCGGATTGGGCCCGAACACCAAATTCAGCGGTACTTCCGGGAATTTCAGAGTTCAGACCAATTCCAATCTCAAAGATTTCAACTATTCCCTAAAGGCCTCTTCCGGAAACCTAAAAGTCGGAGGAATCAATACCGGGAAAACCTTGGAGATTGACAATGGAGCTTCTACTTGGGTGAAGGGTAATATTTCCTCCGGTAACATCAGTATCGAAAACTAGGAACTTTCACTATTTTTTGCTGAGCAGAGTCGAAGCATCAAATTTAAAATCCTACTCAGGCCGGGTAGTTTCTCTGAGAAACTCCCGGTCTTCTTTTTTCAATTTCATCAATCTCGATATCCGGTCTACACTGGGCTTGGCCAACGAAAAAAACACCAAGCAAACAGCGAAGATTAAAATATGAATCGCACCTTGATCCAGTAAAAGTCCAGCGGTGGAAAGGAGTGCCACCAGAAACAGGATCCAAAACCTTTGGCTAGTGGCCTGGGCATATATCTTTACTTTTTCCAGCAGGGGATACTCTGGGGAAGCAATTTTTAGCTTTTGGTGAAAAATCAGGTATTGACCGACTAACAAACCCACGTTCACCCCGACCAACATCCCATTGACCCAGTCAGGAATACTGGGCAAATCCCAGTTGAGATTACCGGAATTGTGATACAGGTAAACGACTCCGAAAGGCGGAATGGCAATCAATAAAATCAACAGACTCAGCTGTTCGAGTTTTCGGTAAATGATTTTGATCTCAGGATTTTCCAACTTTTTGGGTCTATTCGATGGTGATTTTGATGTCATCAGTCAAAGGCCTGGAAACACAGCAAAGCACATAGCCTGCTGCCAATTCTTTTTCGCTCAAGCCAGCATCTTCATCCATCTTCACCTGCCCGCTGAGCACCCTTCCTCTACAGGCCGTGCATAGCCCACTTTGGCAACTATACGGCATATTGAGTCCTGCGGCCAGGCCTGCTTCCAATACGGTGTTCTCGGGACTCACGGTCACTGTGGTCTCTTCACCTTCCAGAATGATTTTCACATCTCTGGTCAAGATTCCGTGATTGATGCCATGAATGGCGTCTTCATGGGCTTGATGGGCAGCAGCTGAAAAGAAATTTTCCCGGTGAATCCTATTTTTATCCACTCCTAATTCTTCCAACACGGTCGTTGCGGTGTCCATGATGCCATCAGGACCGCAGAGAAAGTAGACTTCCTCATACCGCTGCTCGTATTCTGCCATCGCAAAAAGATCCCGGAAAACTTCCGCAGAAATTCTCCCTTTAAAACCAGTCCAGGAATCAGAAGGCTGACTCAGGTTATAAATCACTTTCAACCTGTCCGGATTGGCCATTTGAAGCATGGAAAGCTGCTTTCCGAAAATGATATTTTCCTCATCCCGGCTGGCATAGATCAGGGTGATGATGGATTCTGGCTCATTGACCAACACCGACTTCAAGATGCCCATAATCGGAGTAATTCCGCTTCCTCCGGCGATCAGAAAAAAATGTCTGCGGTTTTTAGAATGAAAATCCGTGGTAAAATTCCCCATGGGCTTCAGCACATTGATTGTCTTACCCGGGAAAATTTTTTCATTCAAGTAATTAGAAAAAAGTCCGTTGGGAACCCGCTTGACTGAAATACCCGGGAAAGGATCTACGTAAGGAGAGGTGCAAAGGGAATAAGATCTACGCTGCTCTTTACCTTCAAACTCCAGGACCAAGGTCAAAAATTGCCCGGGTTTGTATTCCAAATAGGGCTCTGGCTGCTCAAAGTAAAGGGTAACTGTATCTGCTGTCTCGTGTACTACTTCCCGGACTTTCAAAGGAAGATAAGGATTGACCTTGACCTCCTCTTTCTTTTTCTTGAAGAAATTAAACATCTAAATTTTCTGAATTGGGTGCAAAAATAACCCTACTCGCTGGAATACCGAAGACTAAGGGGATTTTTCCCTGAATAACCCGGATTCTTTCCGGGAAGTTTGTCAGGATGCGGATAAATCTCAAATGGTGACCGAGAATTTGACCCAATGGTTTAACTTTGGGACTTCCAAAAAATGAAGCGGTGCTTCGCTAAACCCAAGTAAAAATGGAACTCAATGCCCTGACAGCAGTCTCCTCAGTGGATGGACGATATGCCGGCAAAACAGCCTCTTTAAGACCTTTTTTCTCCGAGTTTGCCCTGATCAAATACCGGGTACACGTAGAAGTGGAATACTTCATCGCACTTTGCCAACTTCCCTTGCCTCAATTGGAAAGTTTTGACCATGCACTTTTTCCAAAACTCAGAGATTGGGTGAAGGATTTTACTTTGGAAGATGCAGAGTGGATCAAAACCACCGAACGAACAACCAACCACGATGTCAAAGCGGTGGAATATTTTCTGAAAGAGAAATTTGACCAGCTGGGACTGGAGGAATACAAGGAGTTTATTCATTTTGGCTTAACCTCTCAGGACATCAACAATACGGCAACTCCGCTGATGCTGAAAAGAGGCATTCAGGAGGTCATCCTTCCGCAGTTGGAAACGGTAGTGGAAAAACTTGTCGACATGGCTGAGGAATGGAAAAGTATCCCCATGCTGGCCAAAACCCACGGTCAACCTGCTTCTCCTACCCGATTGGGAAAAGAAATCAACGTCTTTGTGGTCCGATTGAGAAAGCAATTGGAGCTGCTGGAGCAGGTGCCTTACTCTGCCAAATTCGGGGGTGCAACCGGAAATATGAATGCGCATCAGGTAGCCTACCCGGAATTCGACTGGAATGAGTTTGCCTTTACATTTGTCGAAAACTTCCTCGGGCTGGAGCGCTCCTACCCTACTACCCAGATCGAACACTATGACAACCTCGCCGCCACTTTCGACGGCTTGAAGCGAATCAATACCATCCTTTTGGACCTTTCCAAAGACGTCTGGCAGTACGTGGCGATGAACTATTTCAAACAAAAGATCAAGGCAGGTGAAGTGGGTTCCTCTGCCATGCCCCACAAGGTGAATCCGATTGACTTTGAAAATGCGGAAGGCAACCTCGGAATCGCCAATGCGCTTCTGGAGCATTTGGCGGCAAAGCTTCCGATCTCCCGGCTTCAGCGGGACTTGACCGACAGCACCGTACTTCGGGTGATCGGGGTGCCTTTGGCCCATATGCTGATTTCCTTGGAATCCCTGCAAAAAGGATTGAACAAGTTGGAATTGAATCAGGCAGCGATCGATGCCGATTTGGAAGAAAACTGGGCCGTAGTAGCCGAGGCCATTCAGACTATTCTCCGGAGAGAAGGGTTTCCAAAGCCATATGAAGCCCTCCGGGATCTTACCCGAACCAATGCAAAAATCACCCAAGAGTCCATTGCCGTATTCGTGGACGGACTTCCGATTTCCGATCAATTAAAAGGGGAATTGAAAGCAATCAGTCCGTTTACCTACACGGGGATTTGAGTGATCAGAATTCAGTCTCAGTGATCAGTCCCAGTGATCACTGGGACTGTCTACTTGCCAAATGGTAAGAAGTTCTCCGCCATCATGCAACGGGCAGAACCTCCGCCGCCGTCGTGAGTGTCTCCACTCACAAGATCCTATTTCTGATTTAATTTATTCAATCTTAAAGAAAGACACTCGAATGGGCAGCCCTCTACCTGCCGCTTTGAAAACCTGCGCCATTCTGAGTGTTTTCACTCACAATACTCCATTACTGTTTTTCACAGCCGCCGTGAGTGTACTCAATGACAGCATCCTAATTACAGTTTTTATCGTTGGCACCGTGGGATTTTCCCCAACTAACATTTTTAATCATTTTCGCAAAATTCAAGAAATTCACTCGAGTTTAAAACTCAAATCCTTTCCCCGATATGATAGAGAAAATTAAATCTATCCTTACCTGTTTCATAAAATTCATAAGATGAAAATGGATATAGATCTGGGCTTTCAGAAAGCATCCATTTGCCCCGGCACGGGTTGTTATGGATATAATCTAGCTTTTGAAAAACGACTTTCGGGGAGTAAACCTCAATAGGTAAGGAATTCCTTTGCCAAAAGGAATGAGCTTTATTTTGTTCATTCACTTCAAAAAATTTTAAATAATTCAGATCCTTTTCTCTAAGTGTTTTTAGAAATTTGTGTGCTGTGTATTTCAAAAAGCTTGTGTGTGGGGACTCTTTTCCATTTAATTCCAGCATTTCCCAGATTAAATGGATGTGGTTGGGCATTATTACAAAGCCGTATACTTTGATAAGTTTTTTTGAACTTAGAAATTGTAGACTTTCTAATACTATTTTTTTAAACACATCTTTTTCTAGAAGATTGTTCCAATCCTTTATGGTTGCGGTAAAAAAATAAACTTTTTCGAGTTCCATTTGTAGAAACAATTGGTATCAAAAATTTTAAAATAAAATTTAACAATATCAACCAAATGCTATTTCCTACAAGAGGTTCATATCATTATTTTTTTGAAAGGATAGTAATAACCAATCTTTAAGAAATCGAGTGGAGACACTCGATTGGGCATTCCTCTGCTTGCAATTTTGAGAACCTCCGCCTTTGTGAGTGTCTCACCCGCAATACTCCATTAAGTGTTTTTCACAGCCGTCGTGAGTGTCTCCACTCACGACATCCTATTTCTGATTTAATTTATTCAATATTAAAGAAAAACACTCGATTGGGCATTTTTCTACCTTCCAAATGGCAAGAAGTTCTCCGCCATCATGCAACGGGCAGAACCTCCTCCGAGCTTTTCGATGGTCGGTAAGGAGGGGCTGATAATCGTCGTATATTTTTCAATGGATTGGATCTGCCCAACAGTCAGGGAATCATAAGCTGCCTGGGACATGACGGTAAATTTTTCTCCACCT
>JAJLJS010000255.1:0-5141 GCA_033844545.1 Cyclobacteriaceae bacterium
CTTATTCGAAGAATGGGCGGAGGGAGTGCTTATGCCTTGACGGTCCCCTTGATCACCAAAGCAGATGGAACCAAGTTTGGCAAGACTGAAAGTGGATCCGTTTGGTTGGATCCGGAAAAAACTTCACCCTATGCATTTTACCAGTTTTGGCTAAATGTTTCCGATGAGGATGCTTCCAAATACATCCGAATTTTCACGGTTTTAGATCAAAAAACCATAGAAAACTTGGAAGCAGAACATGCTCAAGCCCCCCATTTGAGATTGCTTCAAAAGGAAATCGCCAAGGAAGTGACCACGATGGTTCATAGCAAAGAGGATTATGAAATGGCAGTAAAAGCTTCTGAAATTCTCTTCGGAAAGTCTTCTACCGAAGACTTAGAATCTTTGGATGAGCGAACCTTCCTGGCAGTGTTTGAAGGAGTTCCACAAGTTCAACTTTCGAAGGAAGAATTTGCCGGAATTGAAAACATTCTGGACCTCTTTGGAGAAAAAACGCAGGCCCAAATCTTCCCTTCCAAAGGTGAAGCTAGAAAAATGATCCAAGGGGGTGGGGTAAGTATCAATAAAGAAAAACTAAACGATCCGAATGCCCCGTTGAATTTCAGACTCTTGCAAGACAAGTATCTATTGATCCAAAAAGGGAAAAAAAATTATTTCATTCTCGCGGTAAAATAAACACCTGAATTCCAAGTAAAAAGGCCTCAAATTAAATATTGAGGCCTTTTTTTAGTCCTATTGGTCAGGCGTCAATGGCTTTAATTGACCTTGATTTAATATCTTTGATCTCCATTTTTCAATAAAGGACGAACGCATGGCAGGAGAAAAAAACAAGGAAAAACTGATCTTAGACGCAGCTGTTTCACTTTTCACGACGAAAGGGTATACCGCCACACGCATGGAAGATGTAGCCAAAAAGGCAGGAATCAGCAAGGGACTGACCTACTTCTACTATAAAAACAAGGAAGATCTTTTCATGGCCCTGACCAAAAAAGCATTTGACCAATTCAAGGAAGAATTTCGGGAGTCATTTCGCTCTAAGGGTAAAAGTGGTTTGGAGATGATCACGGATTTGGTTCAGCGAATCTGGACATTTGCCAAAGAACAACCGGTGTATTATCAGGCCATTTTGCACTTTTTGGACTTGATGAAAAAGTACACGAATCCAAAACAAAGGAATGAGATCGATCCTCTGGTGTTGGATTCCATTCATTTTCATAAGCTATTGGAGCTTCACCACGAACCGGCAAGAATCGGCATCCAGATGGTTTCTCAGGGCATCAAGGACGGAAGTATCCGCCCTGAGCTTCAACCGGAGATTACTTTCTTTACCATTTGGAGCATGATTATTGGCTTTGAAAAAATGAGCGGACCGGTAGAATACGAAAACAAAGAATTCAAAATCAGTCCTGAATCCTGGCAGCCCGGTTTCATAAAACTGATGCAAGACATGCTCAAAGGAACAGTTCAAGCCTCTAAGCCACAAATTGTCCAAGCAAGTTTGTTTTGATTACAATGAAAAGAGGCTGTTCGAATGAACAGCCTCTTTCCTTCCAGTGCTATCTACTTTTCCAAAGCTCTTTTAGCGGATTTCCGTTGATCAGGAGGACAAATCTTGCTGGATTCGGAACCAATACAATCCGTAAATCGACCTTGCCCAATTCGTCGGATTCAATGGGAACTCCCTCACTTCCCCCCACTTCATAGGTCACCACTCCTTGGGCATCAGGGAGCATTTCCTTGTATTTATTGGCTAGGTAAGCTGTAGGAAGCAAAATATCTGTATCGGACTTTAGCTTGGCGTATATTTTTTCCAATTGAGGCTCGAAAATTTCTTCATATTCCTCGTTGAATTCATCCTCCAAATCATGCAAAGCTTCCTCTAAGTCATCATAACTCTCGTCGCTATAATCCATTTCGCTTAGCTGATTTCTCTTTTTGACAATTTCGGTAAGCTGCTCGTCCAGTTTATCCCAATTCATGAATTACTCGTTTTTTTTGGTTTGAAATGCAAAGATGGCTATTCCTTATTTTTTCGCCGAAAAAATTTGGGATTATTCACTCACCAATAGGATTTTTCCATTCCTGCCGGGTTTCTCATAGGCTTCTATAGCCTCTTTGAATTGCTCCAACTTGAATTTTCCAGCTACATCAATTTTAGCATCTTCTTGCATTAAAAAACCAAAAACAGCGGAAATCGCCTTTTTTCGATCTACAGCAGCAAGTTCTTCCATCCAGGAACTTAGCCAAAATCCTTCAATCTTGAGATTTTTGAAGATCAATAAGCCACTATTTATGGGCATATTTTCCAGTGCCAAAGCACCAAAAACAAGCATTTTTCCTTTGGGCCGAAGGCAAGCCAAGGCTTTTGCACCAAGAATTCCACCGACAGCGTCAAAAATCACATGAACTCCTCCCTCTGTTTTTTCTGGAATTACTTTTTGAATCTTCTCTGCATCCGAATTCACCACCAAGTCAGCTCCCAAATCCTGAAGCATTTGCTTTTGTGCATCCTGACGAACTGTAACGGCTACTTTGATCCCTTTTGCTTTGGCCATTTGAATCGCAAACTTTCCAAAAGCAGAAGCACCAGCCGTCACCAAAAGCCAATCTCCTTCTTTTAATCCGGATTCCAACAGCATTCCATAGGCAGTCATGGGATTGACAAAAGCCTGACAAGCTACCTCATCCGGCATTTGTGGTGGCACGGGAATTACACTCAAGGCCGGGACACAGACATACTCTCTCCAAGTGCCTATCCCCAAAAACATCACCCGGGTTTCCGGTTTGATAGTGCCGGCTTCATCCCCTTTCTCTACCACCCCACAAGCCTCAAAACCTGCACTGCTGGGCAATTTTGGGGTGATTCCATACATGCCACGGATAAACATCAAGTCAGATGGATTGATATTCCTCGCACTTACTTTGACCAAAACTTCATGGGGTTTCGGGTTGGGAATTGGACTATCTTTCAGCCTTAAAACTTCCAAGGGTATTCCGGTATTCTCAAAAACAAGTTCTTTCATTGGGGCAAGTTTGATTTTAGTTTATTGACGATTCATCCATAAATCTACTTTGGTCAGACCTAAATTTCCCTAACTTAATAGAATTATATCAAACCAAAACTTATGGATTTATCTTCTGTTTTTTCTTTGGACCATAAAGTAGCCCTGATTACAGGAGCCAGTAAAGGAATCGGACTCGGGATTGCGGAAATATTCGCAGCAGCCGGAGCAAAGGTGGTAATTAGCAGCAGAAAACAGGATTCTTTGGATGAAATGGCCGATCAACTCAAGTCCAAAGGATATGAAGCTGCCGGAATAGCCTGCAATGTGGGCAAAATGGATGAGCTCCCCCAATTGGTGGAAAAAACCATAGAAAAGTACGGTGCACTGGATATCCTCGTCAATAATGCAGCCGCTAATCCTATTTTCGGTCCAGTTCATGAAACCAGCCTAGAGGCATTTGATAAAATCATGAATGTGAATGTTAAAGCCCCCTTTGAACTCTGCCGCCTTTGCTATCCCTACCTCAGGAAATCAGCTGGAGCCTCAGTTATCAATATTTCCAGTATCGGAGGGTTATCTCCTGAGCATGGATTAGGGATATATTCTGTTTCCAAATCTGCACTCATATCCCTCACAAAAGTATATGCCAAAGAATGGGGCCCTTCTAAAATCCGGGTAAATGCCATCTGCCCCGGTTTAATCCAGACCAAATTTTCAGAAGCCATCTGGTCCAATGAGAAACTGATGAATATGGTCATGAATCAGCTATCTATCAAACGGTCCGGAACACCCGAAGAGATCGGCTTGATGGCATTGTTTTTAGCTTCGGCAGCCTCATCCTATACCACTGGGGCTGTATTAACTGCCGATGGAGGATTTACCATTTGATTGATTCCATGACTACAACTTCCCTAACTTCGGAGTCTTTTTCGTCCTTATTGGAGCAGTACCAAAACTTTGTCCGTACTGAACTCTTTCCCTTGGATCTTGAGGTGGTGCAAGGCCCCTTCAAATCCTACCTTCCCACCCTTTCCCAACTCCGGGAAAAGGCCAAAACCAAAGGTCTATTTGTTCCTCATTTACCTATCGAAGAAGGCGGACTGGGATTGACTCTTGTTCAGTTTGCCAAAGTTTCAGAAATACTTGGCCAAAGTCCATTGGGACACTATGTAATGAATTGTGCTGCTCCGGATATCGGAAATATGGAACTTCTCCATCTATTTGGCAGCAAAGAACAACAAGAAAGCTGGCTCAAACCATTGCAAAGAGGAGAAATCAGGTCTTGTTTTGCCATGACAGAACCAGCCCTGGCAGGAAGCAATCCTGTGCATTTAGGCACCACTGCCATTCAAAACGGAGGGGATTACATCATCAATGGCCATAAGTGGTTTACCACAGCTGCTGATGGGGCCAAGTTCACCATAGTAATGGCGGTCACCAATCCAGAGGCTTCCTCACCCTATCAGAGAGCCAGCATGATTATCGTTCCTTTGGAAAATCCGGGATTCAAACTCGTGAGAAATATCCCAATCATGGGCGAAGCCGGTGAAGACTACCTTTCTCATACTGAAATTAAATTTGAAGACTGCCGGGTTCCTATCGGAAATTTGATTGGTCAAGAAGGTCAGGGCTTTGCACTTGCCCAAGAAAGGTTAGGTCCAGGACGAATTCATCACTGCATGCGGTGGATTGGGATATGTGAGCGGGTTTTTGGGATGATGTGTACTCGAGCGATCAGTCGGAATTTAGATCCCGAAAGGACTCTGGCAGATATGCAAAGTGTTCAAAATTGGATCGCAGAAAGCAGAGCTGAAATCCAGGCAAGCCGATTGATGGTTTTGGAAACTGCAGCAAAAATGCAGGAACTCGGTGCAAAAGCAGTTCGGGAAGAAATCTCTATGATCAAGTTTTTTGTAGCGGATGTCCTCATGAAGGTAATTGACAGGGCGATTCAAGTTCATGGAGCTTTAGGCATCACGGATGACACCTTGCTTTCTTTTTGGTACAGACATGAAAGAGGCGCCAGAATCTACGATGGTCCAGACGAGGTTCACAAAGCTGCTCTGGCAAAAAGTATTTTGAAAAAATATAAGTAAGCCGGACATGCAAGATTTTTCCAAACTGAAAGACTATTTC
>JAJLJS010000256.1:0-6727 GCA_033844545.1 Cyclobacteriaceae bacterium
GTATGGAATGAATGTTTACGTGTGATCGAACAACACGTAAACGAGCAGAGCTTTTCTACGTGGTTCAGACCGATTCAGCCCGTGAAGCTGGAAGGTTCCAGCCTGACCATTCAAGTTCCCAGTCAATTCTTTTACGAATGGCTGGAGGACAATTACGTGCAAATCCTGAAGCTTGCCATCAAAAGTACTTTGGGACAAAGTGGCAGACTGGAATATGCAGTAGTGGTGGACAAGGGAAATTCCTCCAATCAGCCCATCGCTGTTTCCTATCCCCAAGGCAATAATTCCACCAAAAAATCTACTCCGACTCAGGAGGTGAAGACACCTTTTGAAATGCAGTCCTTGAATGCAGACATGCTTACCCAGAGCAATCTGAATCCAAATTACACCTTCAGCACTTATATCGAAGGAGATTGTAACCGATTGGCCAGGTCTGCTGGATTTGCCGTGGCGACCAAGCCGGGAATTACTTCTTTCAATCCGTTGATGGTTTATGGAGGAGTTGGTTTGGGAAAAACCCACCTGGTGCAGGCCATTGGCAATGAAATCAAAAACAGTCCTGAAGATAAATTTGTGCTGTATGTTTCCTCCGAAAAATTTGTGAACCAGTTCATGGATTCCATCAAAGATGGCAACGTGAAAAGCTTCACTAATTTCTACATGCAGGTAGATGTGTTGATCATTGATGATATTCAGTTTTTGGCTGGAAAAGACCGGACGCAGGAGATGTTTTTCCATATTTTCAACCATTTGCATCAGAATAAAAAGCAGATCATCATGACCTCCGATTGCCCGCCCAGGGATCTAAAAGGTCTGGAAGAGCGACTGCTTTCTAGGTTCAAATGGGGTTTGACGGCCGATTTGCAAATGCCTGACTTCGAAACCAGAGTGGCAATCATCCGGCGAAAAATGCAATCAGAGGGGATTTATATTCCGGATGACGTGGTGGAATATTTAGCCTATACCGTAGATACAAATGTCCGTGAACTGGAAGGAATTCTGATCTCCCTGATCGCACACGCCTCCCTCAACCGGGTGGAAATCAGCCTCGAGCTTTCCAAGACTGTCATCAAGAACTTCATCAAGGACATTGAGACTGAGGTTGGAATAGACTTTATTCAAAAGTCAGTATCGGAATATTTCAGCATCCACGTGGATGACCTAAAAGCAAAAACACGAAAAAAAGAAATCGTCATTGCCCGTCAGGTAGCCATGTATTTCTCCAAAGAATTTACCAACCATTCGTTGAAATCTATCGGATATCACTTTGGAGGCAGGGATCACAGTACCGTCATCCATGCGGTCCAAACAGTCAATGACATGATGGAAACCGACGCCAGTTTCCGCAACTCAGTCAATGAACTGAAGAAAAAATTCAAAATCAGATCGTATTGATTTAAGATTTAAGATTTGAAATTTGAGATTCGGGATTTTTCAAATCTCAAATTTCCAATTTCAAACTTCTGACCAATACCCTTTTACCAGCGAACCAGCTCTCCCAATTCCTCCCGGGTAAATTCCAATTCCGTAAATCCCATGGCATAAGGCCCGATTTCGTAGGGGATATATATGATTTTGAATTTTTCCTCTGCAAAACCCATTGAATTTCCCAGGAAAAATCCCGTTTCAGGTAGAAAAAACCGTCCATCTTCTTCCAGACTTTTTCCTTTTTCTACTTGGTGAAATTCTCTGAATTTTTGCTCGGCCAAAGCCAATAATTTAGCCTCGTCTCTCACCAATTGCTCCGGGGAAAGAAATTTTCCCGAAACCGGGTCAAAGTTCAAAAAGTTCTGCCCATAGTTTGGATGAGCCCCTCCCAAGTAATTCATCCAATCCACAGATATACTCAGCGTACTGTCTGACTTATAGGTGACCTTGCCCTGCACAATCACTTCCCAAGCTCCATAGGAATCAGGAAATTCATTTTTAAAATCCCGATAAGATTTAAAGTATTGAGCGATCAAGGTATCCCGATGAACAGAGGGAGATTCTCCGATCATCATCATCCCGGTGACTGCTTCCTTAATTTTCGCATTGATTAGGGAAGATTTCTCAGGCCCGGAAGCCATGGGCCAAACCAAGCGCAAGTTGGCACAATCTCCCTCAACACAATTTTCCAGAACCAAAGAATCCAAGGAAAACGTCAAGGTTTGAGGACCGGAGTCCTCTGCTAATTCAGTTTTTTTGGGAGCACAGGCAAGTGCCCAAAGGATAAAAGCTGGGTAGAACAGGTGTCTCATGAGCAGGTTTTTGAAAACATCAATTGAATCAATTTTTTGGCTAAGGTTCCGGGGTTCAACTCTCCGGATTGGACCTTCGGCCGCTCCAATTCCATCATTTTCTTCACTTCAGGATTTTTATAAAAAGTCTGTCCCAACAAATAGAAAATTTGATCTTCCAACCAATTGAGCCGCTGCTTTGCCCGGTTGGAATCCCAAAATCCTTTGGTTTTCATTTGGGCTTCATAGTCCAAAATCAAGGTCCAAATCTGATCCAAGCCCTGTCCACTTACCGAGGATGCCAGCAACACCTTCGTTTGCCAGTTTTTTCCGGAATCGGCAAATAGATGCAAAGCATTTTGGTAATTGGATTTGGCCTTTTTGCTCTGTTCGAGGTTATCTCCATCTGCCTTGTGGATTACCAAAGCATCCGCCATTTCCATAATCCCTTTTTTTATTCCCTGCAACTCGTCTCCGGCACCGGAAAGCATCAGCAGCAAAAAGAAGTCCACCATATTTTTTACTGCTGTTTCACTTTGCCCCACACCCACAGTCTCCACCAAAATCACATCAAATCCTGCAGCTTCACACAAAAGCATAGCCTCACGGGTAGCCCCACTGACCCCTCCGAGGGTTTTTCCGGAAGGACTGGGCCGGACAAATGCCCGCTTATCCGCAGACAGAGCTTCCATCCTTGTCTTATCTCCCAAGATACTTCCTTTGGTCAGTTGACTGCTCGGGTCAATGGCCAAGACGGCCACCTTTTTCCCTTGATCCAGAAGCATTTTTCCGAACGTTTCAATAAAAGTGCTCTTCCCTACTCCGGGCACCCCGGTGATTCCTATTCGGATCGAATCTCCAGAATAGGGCAAAATTCCCTGAACCAATTCTGAGGCCAGACTTTGGTCCGATTCGAGGGTACTTTCTACCAGGGTAATCGCCTGACTGAGCAGGACTCGATCTCCAGATAGAATCCCCTGCTGATAGGTTTCCAAAGAATGTCTGTTTCTCATCGTTTTAGAGATTCAAATCTGCTTTCTCCCATGGGAGTTTTCTCAAATTTTGCCACTAGGAACCGTTGAAATTCGGAGGGAAAATAAGGCTCTTTCGGGCTGAGGGGTATGGTTGCATTAACTTCATTGGAAAAGAAGAACACCAAGGTTTTGCCGTATTTGGTATGCGGCTGTGCCTCTGAAAACTCCCTCATGGTTTCTAGGCTGGTATTTTCCTGCGCCTGAATCGCATAAATCCTCAAAACAGGCCCGGTATTGTTTTCATTCCGGAAAAACCCCAACTCTTGGAAGTCTTTTTGGAAACGCTCGAGCCCAGGATTCGAAAAACTCGAACGAATGATCTGAATCAGCAAAACCAAGACTACTGCACCGATCAAATAGAAAATGAGTTGATTCCTTTTCAAAAACTTTTAAGGGTTTACGGGGTTTAGGCCTTAATTTAGCCCAAAATTCTGACAATGGGTTTCGAGTACGTCAAAGCACTTCATATCATTTTTGTGGTGACCTGGTTTGCAGGGCTTTTCTATATAGTCCGCCTGTTCATTTACCAAACAGAAGCCCTGGAAAAACCCGATGCCGAGCGAAAAATACTGAAACCCCAACTGGACCTGATGGCCTCCAGGCTGTGGTATATCATTACCTGGCCTTCAGCGGTATTGACGTTAATTTTCGGTACTTGGGTGCTGACCTATCGCTGGGGATATTTGGAGCAGGGTTTTATGCACGCCAAGCTGGGCTTAGTACTTTTGCTTTATGTCTACCATGGATTTTCCCATGTATTATTCAAAGAACTTCAAGCCGGTAAAGCGCGGTGGAGCTCAGGAAAACTTCGAATTTGGAACGAAGTGAGTACGATTTTGCTTTTTGGAATAGTATTTCTCATCGTTTTGAAAAATACGCTCAGCATGGTTTGGGGAATTGTGGGGCTGATCGGTCTTGGAATCCTGCTCATGTTGGGAATCAAACTTTATAAAAAATATAGAATCCAAAAGGGACAATGAAAATCTCTCCTCTACTTCTTATTTTCTCAGGTTTAGTTATGGCTTTTGCCTGTAAGTCAACCCCCGAAACCACCGAAGGTCCGATTCAACTTCCCATATTAGGGGAGCGCTATGTGGATGAAAATCAGGATACCATTTACCATCAAATCGCTGATTTTGCCTTTATCAACCAGCTAGGAGATACCATCAGCTCTGAGGATGTGGAAGGCAAGGTTTATGTAGCAGATTTTTTCTTTACCACCTGCCCTACAATCTGTCCCATCATGAAGAAAGAAATGCTCCGGGTGTATGAAAAATTTGGAGGCAATCCTGAGTTTATGATCCTCAGCCACAGCATTGATCCAAGCTATGATACTCAAGAAGTACTGAGAGATTATGCCGAAAAATTGGGAGTTGAAGATGCCCAAACCTGGAATTTCTTGACTGGAGATCAGGAGAAAATATTCGAAATTGGACAAACGAGCTATTTGACTACAGCCATGGCGGATCAAGCCGAACCGGGAGGTTTTTTGCACAGCGGGGCATTTTTATTGGTCGACCAAAAAGGCCATATCCGGGGAGTATACGACGGAACTAAATCAGATCAAGTAGACCGGCTGCTGAATGACATTCCAAAGCTTTTGAGCCAATGAAACCCATTTTAGGTTTTATTCTTCTCCTCGTATTTTATTCCTGCAGCCCCAAGTCAAGCCGGGAGGAAAATACCCTTTCACAGATTTCGGATCCTGAGGTGATGAAATATGCCGTCAATGGAAAAAGACTGTATGAAAACCATTGTGCAAACTGCCATCAAAGTGACGGTTCCGGTCTTGGGCAGTTAATCCCCCCATTGAAAGACGCAGATTATTTCAAGGAAAGTAAACATCGGACCGCCTGGATCATACGCAACGGTCAGGAAGGACCTATTTGGGTGAACGGTAAGGAATACAACCAAAAAATGCCTGCAAACCCCAATTTGAAGCCCTTGGATATCGCCCAGATTGTCACTTATTTATACAATATCTGGGGAATGGAAGAGGGCGTAATTTCTGCGACAGAGGTTGAAAAGTTCCTAAAAAGTCCACCGGAAAATCTTTAACCCTTTTTTAGAAGTGAATCAGCTTTTGCGAGGACGGATTTGATATCCTCATTGACCTGAGTCACCTTTTTCATTTGATCTTCCAGATAGAGCTTGACCTCTGCGGGAGTTTTTTCCCCATCCTCTACCTCATATTGTCTCATCCAGACAAACATCCCTTCATAGGCCTGATCAAGCTCTGTTGCCAGCTGGTTTAGTGCCTGGATTCGAGCTGAATCGGGCTCTGAACCATTGGCCAATTCATCGGCCTGTTGAATTGCCGATTTTTCCAGAGATTTCAGTTGCCCCATCTTGGGCATTACTTCGTCGTGAACGGCTATAATCTCTTCCCGGAATTTTTTATTCTCATTTTCTTGGCTATTTCCGCAGGATTGAAAAATCAGAAAAAATCCTAAAGCAATACAAATCAGAAAGTACTTCATAAAAGCTGGGTTTCTTTACTTCAAAGTTACAATTAAATCTAGTTTAAATTAAACTAAATAACCAAAAACTCTTCCTGAAATTTCTCCTTTCATTGGCTAATTTAGCATTTGGAAAACAAGCCTATTTATGAAACCATTTTGCTTTGCAGACGGCCAAATAATTCCTTCTGAAAATGCCACCATTCACCCGATGGATTTGGGGTTGATCCGTGGATATGGAATCTTCGATTTTTTCAGAACCAATAACTATAAACCTCTATTTCTTGAAGATTACCTGGATAGGTTCACGGCTTCTGCGGAAAAAACCCACATTCCACTTCCCTATAGTCGAGAGGATCTCAGAAATATTATTGCCAAGCTTATCGAGAAAAACGACTTGAAGCAGGGTGGAATCCGGATGGTTCTCAGCGGAGGGATTTCCGAAAACCACTTTTCCCCAGCAGCTGGTAAACTGTTCATCTTTTGCGAAAATCTTGACTTCCCAGCGGAGGAAAAATATAGCCTAGGTATCAAACTCCTTACTTTGGAGTATGTCAGACCCATCGCGGATATCAAAACCACCAATTACGCTTTACCTGTTTGGCACAGCTACCATTGGAAAAGGCTGGGTGCCGAAGACGTGCTTTATCACTGGGATGGTCTGGTCAGTGAGAGTTCAAGGAGCAATTTTTACCTGGTAAAAAAGGGGGTAATCCATACCCCTGATCAGCATATTCTGATGGGAATCACCCGAAAAAACATTTTGAAAATAGCCGGGGAGGTCATAATCCGACCGATTTCTTTGGAGGAAGTTTGGGACGCTGAGGAGGCCTTTATCAGCAGTACTACCAAAGTACTCCTGCCGGTCACCCAAATAGATGACCGCAAAATCGGGGATGGAAAAGTAGGGCCTGTGACAAAAGGAATCCTGGAGAAATTCAGGAACTACGAAAAACAATTGGTTGGGTAAACTCTCCAGCCTACCAAAAAAGCTTCCCGAAGGAAGCTTTTTTTA
>JAJLJS010000257.1:0-8703 GCA_033844545.1 Cyclobacteriaceae bacterium
GGCCAGTTTGATTGGTCCATATTTCCATAAAATTCACAAAGAAGCTGCCCGAAATCTTACTTTGAATGAAAAGAAAAGATTGGATGGACGTAAGCTCGATGAGGTTCGTCCTATTTGGTCAGTAGTAGATTATTTGCCTTCAGCACACGGTTCTGCGGTATTCACCAGAGGTGAAACTCAGTCCATTACCACATGTACTCTTGGTACAAAAATGGATGAGCAGATGGTGGATGGAGCAGTAATTGAAGGTTACAACAAGTTTTTCCTTCATTACAACTTCCCGGGTTTCTCTACAGGTGAAGTAAAACCAAATAGAGGCCCAGGTAGAAGAGAAGTAGGTCATGGTAACTTGGCCATGAGAGCTTTGAAAAAGGTTCTTCCTTCTGAAAATGAAAACCCATATACCATCCGAGTGGTGTCTGATATTTTGGAATCCAATGGATCTTCTTCCATGGCAACCGTTTGTGCAGGAGCTTTGGCGCTTATGGATGCCGGTGTTCCGATTAAAGCACCGGTTACCGGAATCGCAATGGGAATGATTTCTGATGCAAAAACAGGAAAATATGCCATTCTTTCTGATATTCTTGGAGATGAAGATCATTTGGGAGACATGGATTTCAAAGTGACTGGCACTGCAAAAGGAATTACCGCTTGCCAGATGGACTTGAAAGTGGAAGGTTTGGATTATGCAGTTTTGAAAGAAGCTTTGTATCAGGCAAAAGACGGCAGATTGCACATTTTGGAAGAGATCATGAAGACGCTTCCAGCTCCAAGACCTGAATTGAAGCCACATACTCCTAGGTCTTTCATGATGTGGATTCCTAAAGAATTGATCGGGGCAGTTATAGGCCCTGGTGGAAAAGTAATCCAGGAAATCCAAAAAGATACTTCCACGACAATTGTCATCGAGGAAGTGGATAATCAAGGTAAAATCAACGTATTCTCTGCCAACCAGACGAATATGGATGCGGCGATCAGAAGAATCAAGAGCATTGTCGCTCAGCCGGAAATTGGAGAGACTTATACAGGTAAGGTGAAAAATATCCAACCTTTTGGAGCATTTGTGGAATTTATGCCAGGTAAGGATGGTTTACTTCATATATCCGAGATCAAGTGGGAAAGACTTGAAAGTATGGATGGAGTATTGGAGCCGGGAGAAGAAATTATGGTAAAATTGATCGATGTCGATAAAAAGACCGGGAAATTTAAACTTTCCAGAAAAGTTCTTCTTCCAAAGCCCGAAAAACCTTCTCCAAAAGAACAAGCTTAAGAAAACAATTGTTTATCTTAAAAAACTAAACTTCAATTTCTCAAAATATTAAGACTGAATGAGGCAGCTAAAAATTAGCAAACAGATTACCAACAGAGAATCTCAATCCCTGGATAAATACCTTCAGGAGATTGGTAAAGTGGATCTGTTGACAGCTGATGAAGAAGTAGTACTGGCCAAAAGAATCCGGGAAGGCGATCAGCTAGCCCTGGAAAAATTGACCAAAGCCAACCTTCGATTTGTAGTCTCTGTAGCCAAGCAGTATCAAAATCAAGGACTTTCCTTAGGTGATTTGATCAATGAAGGAAATCTGGGTTTGATCAAAGCCGCACAGCGATTTGATGAGACCAGAGGTTTTAAGTTTATTTCCTATGCGGTATGGTGGATTAGACAGTCCATTCTACAGGCATTGGCAGAGCAGTCCAGGATCGTAAGACTGCCACTTAACCGAGTGGGGTCTTTGAATAAAATATCCAAGACTTTCAGCGAACTGGAGCAAAAGTTTGAAAGAGAGCCTTCACCGGAAGAATTGGCGGAAGTTTTGGAAGTAACTGCCTCAGAAGTAGTGGATACCATGAAAATTTCCGGTAGACACGTCTCTATGGATGCTCCCTTTGTTCAGGGTGAAGAAAACAGCCTTTTGGACGTACTTGAAAATGACGGAGATGAAAAGCCAGATGATGGCCTGATGACTGATTCTCTCCGAAAAGAAGTTCAGCGTGCGCTTTCCACCTTGACCCAAAGAGAAGCCGATGTGATCACCCTGTATTTTGGCCTAAATGGCGAACATGCCATGACGCTGGAGGAAATCGGTGAAAAGTTTAACCTTACCCGTGAACGTGTAAGGCAAATCAAAGAAAAAGCAATCAGAAGGTTAAGACATACATCGAGAAGCAAGACGTTGAAACCCTACCTGGGATAACAAAATAAAAGGGGTGTTGAGCCCCTTTTTTTATTCCCCAAAACCGGAAAATATCTTCCTGAAAATAAGTAACAATTCACACCTTTAGGAATTTTAACTTTTCCGAGTTTTGTTACCAATTCATAAATGACAAATTTTAACCGATTTAATACTCGCTATTAATGAACCAAGCTATTGAGAAGGCCAAAGTACTGATAATAGGTTCTGGCCCGGCAGGCTATACCGCTGCCATTTATGCTGCACGAGCTGGAATGAATCCAATATTATACACCGGTGGACAGCCTGGAGGTCAATTGACCATCACTACGGATGTAGAAAATTACCCTGGATATCCAGAAGGAATTATGGGACCCGAAATGATGGAGGATTTTAGGAGGCAAGCCGAGCGGTTTGGCACCGATATCCGATATGGACTGGTGACCAGCGTGGATTTTTCAAAAAGACCCCATGAGGTGACTGTGGATGATCAAATCACCCTTCAGGCAGATACGGTCATAATTTCTACCGGAGCTTCTGCAAAATGGCTGGGATTGGAAAGTGAAACCCGCCTTAATGGGAAAGGAGTGTCTGCCTGTGCAGTATGTGACGGATTTTTCTTTCGCGGACAGGAAGTTGCCATAGTGGGTGCGGGTGATACAGCCTGTGAAGAAGCTTCCTACTTGGCAAATATTTGCTCAAAGGTCTATATGATTGTGAGAAGGGACGAGATGCGGGCATCTCAGATCATGCAAAATCGTGTAAAGAATAACCCAAAAATTGAAATCCTTTGGAATACCGAGACAGAAGAAATTCTCGGTGTAGATGAAGTCACTGGGGTACGTTTAGTTAACAATAAAACCGGAGAAAAGAGGGTAATTGCAATTTCTGGCTTCTTTGTTGCTATTGGTCACCAACCCAATACTGAGATATTTAAAAACTTTATCCATATGGATTCATTCGGGTACATCAAGACGATTCCCGGAACTGCCAAGACCAATATTGAAGGAGTTTTTGCCTGTGGAGATGCCCAGGATAACGTTTATCGACAAGCTGTAACAGCCGCAGGTACGGGGTGTATGGCTGCATTGGATGCGGAACGCTTCCTAGCAGAGCAAGAAAATCACGAACCGATTAATGAAAAGTAATTGCTTAAAAATTTTATTTGGATTGATCTTGAGCATTGGTTTCACTGAGGCCAATGCTCAAGTTTTTCCAAAGATTATTAAAAAAAATACCAACCAAGTAGAAGTACCGGCAGAGAGGAGAAATATAGAACTTCGGCAATTTGACCAAGATTCATATTTACGGACACTTACTTCTCAAACAGATTCTATTCTTTTTCAAGGGGATGTCAACCTTTCCCGGATTCGTTCGATCATCAGCGAAGATCCCTTAGGGTATATATGGGCACCGACCAATCAGCTGATAAGAATTTCAGAACAAGTTCAGATCGATTCCATTTGGGTGACTGCCTATGAGTATTATTCCAATTGGGATAGCAAAAAAGTAGATATCTATAATCTGGACATCCGTAATTTTCAGGATAGTTTACTGCTTCGATTATATGATCCTAGATACGGCATGAATTGGAAATTTCCGCTGGACCAATCCAAAAAAACTTCCGAATTCGGTCCCAGATGGGGCAGGATGCATTACGGAACAGATCTGGATTTGAATACCGGAGATCCAGTATATGCGGGATTTGACGGGATTGTACGTGTTCGCGCATATGATCGATACGGCTGGGGTTATTTTGTTCTGGTTAGACACAAGAATGGGCTGGAAACTCTTTACGGTCATCTTTCCAAGCAAATTGCAGAAGTAGGTGACGAAGTAAGAGCAGGGGATATTTTGGGCAAGGGAGGAAGCTCGGGAAGAAGTACTGGTTCCCACCTTCACTACGAAATGCGATACAAAGGACTGGCCTTTGATCCCGAAAAAGTCTATGATTTTGAAATAGGAGAATTGACCCAGCAGGATATTCTCATTTCAAAAGAGTTATTTTCGCATGTAGCTAAGGCCAGGGCTGCGGCTTATCATAAAGTCAAAAGAGGAGATACCTTGGGCTCAATTGCTAGAAGATACGGAGTTCCGATCAGTCAAATCACCCGATTGAATGGAATTTCCACCCGAACAATTCTTAGAATCGGTCAAAACCTACGTGTTAAATAAAAAAAAATGAAGCTGGATATTTTGGTCATAGCTGCTCATCCGGATGATGCTGAGTTGGCATGTTCTGGAACAATAGCTGCACATGTTGCGAAAGGGTATAAAGTCGGAATTGTAGATCTCACCCAAGGCGAAATGGGCACTAGAGGTACCCCCGAACTCAGACTTCAGGAATCGGCCGAAGCCGCAAAAATCCTGGGACTTTCCGCAAGAGAAAATCTCGGATTAAAAGATATTTATTTCAAGGATGATGAGTTCCATCAGCATGAATTGATCAAGATGATTCGGAAATATCAACCGGAAATGGTTTTGGCCAATGCAGTGACCGATAGGCATCCCGACCATGGTAAAGGTGGGTCATTGGCTACAAATGCCTGCTTTATGAGCGGATTAAGGAAAATTGAAACTACCTTGGATGGAGAAAGTCAGGCGCCTTGGCGACCAAAGTTTGTTTACCATTATATCCAAAACAACTATATAGAGCCCGACTTTATTTTTGACATTTCGGATTATTGGGACACCAAAATTGAAAGCATCATGGCCTTCAAATCCCAATTTTTTGATCCGGAAAGCCAAGAACCGGCAAGCTTTATTTCCTCTCCCGAATTTCTCCCCTTCATTGAATCCAGGGCACGCGAATTCGGCCATAGGATCATGGCAAAATATGGGGAAGGATTTACCGTGGAGAGATTTATTGGTGTTCAGGATTTATTTGACCTTCATTAATTCAAGGCGCAAGTCTGGAAATTTCCCAATTCCCTTCGGATACTTTTTCATAAGCAATCCTGTCATGAAGCCGGCTGGGTCTTCCTTGCCAAAATTCAAAACGGATAGGAAGCAGTCGATATCCTCCCCAATGGGGTGGTCTTGATATGGGTTCTTTGGAGAATTTTTCCTGCAATTCCTGAATGGTTTTTTTCAAAAATTCCCGATTGGGTATCTTTTGGCTTTGAGGGGAAGACCAAGCGCCAACCTGGGAACCAAGAGGTCTTGAAAAATAATAGTCGTCGGATTCCTGAGCACTCACCTTTTCCAAAGTTCCCATTACCCGCACTTGCCTTTCCAGTTCTGCCCAAAAGAAGGTCAAAGAGACTTTGGGGTTCAACGCAATTTCCTTTCCCTTTTCACTTAAATAATTGGTGAAAAATAAAAAACCATGGTCCACACCCTTTAACAATACAATCCTACCCGAAGGAAATCCGTCTTTTCCAAGTGTCGAAAGACACATGGCATTGACTTCCAAAACTTCAGCGTCTACCGCTTCTTCAAACCAAAGCTGAAATTGCCGGATTGGATCTGGGCTTACATCTTTGATATCCAGGGTTTTAAGACTGTACTCTTTACGAATTTCAGAAAGATTCATGGTAAATATTATTTTGATCTAAAAGTAAACCACCCATTGCATTTTTAAAATTATGGGCTATATTTTTCCTTCAAATAAACCGCTATCCGCAATGAATTCTGAGCAAGATAAACATCCAAAAGCAGGAGATCTCTTGATTTCCGAGCCATTTTTGCAGGATGAGAACTTTATCAGATCTGTGGTGATCCTGTGTGAACACAACGAGGAGGGGAGTTTTGGATTCATTCTCAACAAACCTTCCATTCTTCATTTGGGGGAGTTGGTGGAAAGTCTGTCATTTTTGGAAAATGAAGTCTTCGTCGGAGGCCCAGTCGAACAAAACACGCTTCATTTCATCTATTTCGAAGAAAATCCCCTTCCAGGGAGTATTCCTATCGGAAAAAACCTATGGTGGGGAGGAGACTTTGATTTGTTGATTGAAAAGTTAAAGCTTAAGCAAATTTCCCCCGATAAAGTAATTTTTTTCATAGGGTATAGTGGCTGGGGCCCGAATCAACTTGATGAGGAACTAGAAGCCAAAACCTGGATCGTTTGTAAAGAAGAAATGGATGAATCCACCCTCCAAAATACCCCGGAAGAATTGTGGAAAGTTCTTTTGAAAAATATGGGAGGGGAGTTTAAGGTGATTGCAAATTATCCCTTGGACCCAAGATTAAATTAGGCAAAATCCCTACTTTTGCCCATATTGCTTTGAAATTGCAGCGTTTTTATGACCGAGAAAAGTAACGAATTGTCTGAAAATGACAAGGTGACCCAAGTCTCTTCCCAAGAGACCGAGGGTATCAAAAATGTAAATGAAAATCCTGAAGAGGCCAACACCCCTGAACCTTCCTCAGAAGAACTTCCAACAGCTGAAAGTCCGGCAGCAGAAGAAACTCCTGCCGCAATTCCTGAAAAAGTAGATGAGCTGGCAGAAAATACTTCCCCAGAAACTGCTGAACCGGCAGTAGAAGAACCTAGCCAATCTTCATCGTCTGAAACTGCCAATCAGGTAGCAGAGGAGCAAGGTGAAAAAACTTCACCTGAAACTACTAAAGAGGCCCCTGTGGCCAATGAAGCTGGAGAAGAGGAAGAGGAAGATGCTCATGAAGATGAGGAAAGCGAGGACGAGGTTCCTGATCTGGCTAACCTCTCCAAAGTAGGGCTATTGAAGCTTTTCAAGGAAAAAATACAACACGGAAATATTCTAAAACTCGACAAACTGGCACATGAAATCAAGGATGCCTTTGAAGAGTTAGAAAATAAAGATAAAGAAGCCGCCTTGGTAAAATTCAAGGAATCCGGCGGAGCTGAGGATGATTTTGAATATCGTCAGCACGAAGAGGAGAGAGAATTCCATAGAATTTTTGGGGAATTCAGACATCAACTCTATACCCTTCGGAAAGAAGCCGATAAGCAAAAAGAAAAAAATCTGGAAGCCAAAAATGAGCTTTTAAATAAGCTCCGGGAATTGGTGGACGGAGAGGAAACCACTCTTTCCATGAATGCCATAAAGGCCATTCAGGAGGAGTGGAAATCCATAGGCCCGGTACCATCTGCTCAAAACAGAAACCTTTGGGCCAGCTTTAATGCGCTGATGGATCGTTTCTATGACAACAGGAGCATCTATTTTGAGCTTAAGGAGCTTGACCGCAAAAAGAACCTGGAAAGCAAACTTGAGCTTTGCGAAAAGGCAGAAGCGCTTAAGGAGGTCAAAGACCTTAAAGAGGCAATTAAACAATTGAATGAGCTTCACGAAGAATTCAAGCATATTGGACCCGTTCCTAGAAGTGAGCAAGAAGATCTTTGGCAACGATTTAAAGCTGCTTCTGATGCCATTTATGACAGAAGAAAGGTCTTTTTTGAAGGACAAAAAGAAGTTTATAAAGAAAACCAAGATCAAAAAGAAGCTTTGATTGCCAGGCTTACTGAGTTTGCAGACTTTTCTGCGGAGCGAATAAAAGACTGGAATATCAAAACCAAGGAAATTCTGGAGATTCAGAAATCATGGGAAAAGATCGGTCCGGTACCAAGAGAAGCCGGAAAAGAGATCAATAAATCCTTCTGGTCTGCATTTAAGCAGTTTTTCCACAACAAAAACATGTTCTTCAAGCATTTGGATGAGGTGAGAGCCGCCAACCATAAAAAAGCTGAAGAACTGATTGCTCAAGCCGAAGCCTTGATGGAAAATACCGATTGGCAAGCTACAGCTAATCAACTGATAGGGCTTCAGCAAGAATGGAAAAAACTCGGCCCGACACCGGAAAAATACCGCGATGCCTTGTACAAGAAGTTCAAAACGGCATGCGATACCTTTTTCGAAAACCGAAGAAATTCCAACAAGCAAGCCAATTCGGAGTTTGATGCCAATCTGAAAAAGAAGCAGGAGGTTATTGCCAATATTACCAAAGCTGCTTCCGGAGATAATCTTACCGAGGATGAATTGATTGATTTTGTCAATGAGTTTAACGAAGTAGGGTTTGTTCCAAGAAAGAACATCAAGGAAATTCAAGCCCAACTCAAGGAGGCCATTGAAAAGTACCTGAGCAAACTGGATCCAAGCGGGGAAGACAAAGAAGACTTTTTGTTCCGGTTGAATTTGAACAAAATTCAAAGCGATCCAAATTCGGTAAAAACGCTAAACAAGAAAGAGCACGGGATCAGAAAGCAAATTTCGGATTTGGAAAATAACATTACCCTGTGGAAAAACAATTTGGAGTTTTTCGCAGCTTCCAAAACAGCGGATAAGCTCAAAGATCAATTTGATATTAAGATCCAAAAAGCAGAAGAAGAGATTGAAAAGCTAAAAAAGAAGCTGTCGATACTTCGGGAGTTTTAAATTTTCGCACTCAAAATCTGGGAGATAGCTTTTTTGAAGAAAATTCTCAGGAGTTGGGTTTGGAGCCAAAAGTTCATCCTCCTATATTTGCAGCACCTTAAAGGATTGCCTCTTTAGCTCAGCTGGTAGAGCAACTGACTTGTAATCAGTAGGTCGCTGGTTCGATCCCGGCAAGGGGCTCT
>JAJLJS010000258.1:0-6937 GCA_033844545.1 Cyclobacteriaceae bacterium
TATTCTTCTCCAAACATGGATCCGTCCTCGTTGACAAAAGCCAAGCGATCTACATCCGGATCGACGACGATTCCCAGATCATAATTTCCTTTTTCCAGTTTTTTGGAAATTTCTCGAAGATTTTCAGGCAGGGGCTCGGGATTGTGGGGAAAATGCCCATCCGGAGTGCAGTACATCTCCTCGATTACTTCCACACCCAAGGCTCGAAGTAGCTTCGGAACGGCGATTCCTCCCGTGGAATTCACCGCATCCACGACAATTTTGAAATTTCTCTTTGTAATAACTTCAACATCCACCAGCTCCAATTCCAACACGTGCTGGATATGCCGGTCAATATAGTCGTCTATCTGGGTGTATTTTCCCAGTTTTTTTACTTCTGCGAAGGTGAAGTCTTCTTTCTCGGCCTTTTCCAAAATCGCCTTTCCTTCTTCATCAGAAATAAACTCTCCTACAGAATTGAGAAGTTTTAGGGCGTTCCATTGAATGGGATTGTGGCTTGCCGTAAGAATGATGCCTCCACCTGCATTTTCTCGGGGGACGGCGAATTCGACTGTAGGCGTAGTACTGAGGCCCAAGTCAATGACATGAATGCCTAAGCCCTGAAGGGTAGCCGAAACAAGTCTGGAGATCATATCTCCTGAAAGTCTGGCATCACGGCCGATGACTACTTTGGGATTCCCTGTTTTTTCAATCACCCAAGCCCCGTAGGCAGAAGCAAATTTTACAACATCAATTGGGGTCAAGCCTTCACCGGATTTGCCACCGATGGTTCCACGAATGCCTGAAATAGATTTAATTAACGACACGTATTTTGGTATTAATAGGTCTTACAAGAAGAACAAAAATGAATAAACAGGGTAGATTATTTGAATTTGGCCAAAACCTTGTCCACCTCATTGTCCGGATTTCCGCAGGAGGTGCTGCCGTCCATGGTTTTCCCACAGTAGCCGCATGTAGCTCCTTCTTTATTGAGGAAAGGACTTTGAGAAGCACAGGTGCCTTTGAATTCACCGTTTTTAAGTAAAATGAGCCTTACTGACATCAATACAAAGAACAACGCCACAAAGCCTACAGTAATCAACACAGTTGTCATAACGGATAAATTTGCGCAAATTTAAAGCTTTACTTCGAAAACGTCCACAACTTCGCCTTAGTTTCCCAAGACATGTCAAATTTGAGTACCCGAGCCGAGCAATTGGCTGCCTTTGATCGATTGTTAACCATCATGGACGAACTCAGGGCCCAATGTCCCTGGGACAAAAAACAAACGACCGAAAGCCTGAGACATTTGACGATTGAAGAAACTTTTGAGCTTTCAGATGCCATTTTGGAAGGAAATCCGGATGAAATCAAAAAAGAATTGGGCGATATTCTGCTTCATATTGTCTTCTATGCCAAAATCGGTTCTGAGGAAGGCAATTTTGATATGGCGACCTTGACGAATGCGCTTTGCGAAAAACTCATTCGCCGCCACCCGCACATTTATGGAAATATCCAAGCCAATGATGCGGATACAGTCAGTCAAAACTGGGAAAAAATCAAACTGAAAGAAAAAGGAAATGTGTCTGTTCTGGGAGGAGTGCCTAAATCACTGCCGGCTTTGATCAAAGCCATGCGAATTCAGGAAAAAGCCAGAGGAGTCGGATTCGATTGGGAAGAAAAGCATCAAGTCTGGGAAAAAGTAGAGGAGGAAATGCAGGAATTCAAGGCGGAATTCAATGCAGCTGAGGAAAAAGAAATTGATAAAGAAAAGGCCACGGCTGAGTTTGGCGACCTGCTCTTTTCCCTGATCAACTATGCCCGATTTATAGAAATCAATCCGGAAGAAGCTCTGGAAAGGACGAATCTTAAATTTATTAAACGGTTTCAATATTTGGAAAATGCCGCCAAATCAGCCGGTAAAAATCTCAGTGAGATGACCCTGGCCGAAATGGATGTGTATTGGAATGAAGCAAAGAATCAGTCCCTAGGAAAACAGTAGGCAGTCTCAGTGATTAGTATCAGGAAGTAGTAAACTTTAATGTTCGATGTTTATTATTCGATATTCGAAGTTGAAAAATTGCCAATTTGAATTCTAAACAAATTCAAAAATTAAAAGAAAAAAAGGTTTTGATGCTTTTCACGAGCTCGTAAATCGTACTTCGCAAATCATAAATTCTATGTCAAACCAAATCATTTTAACAACAGAAGCCCCAGCACCAATCGGACCATACTCCCAGGCTGTTTTAGCGGGAAACACGCTATATGTTTCCGGGCAGATAGCTTTAGATCCAGATACAGGTGAATTGATCAATGAAAATATTACCGAAGAGACCCATGCGGTTATGAAAAATATGGAGGCAGTTCTCCGGGCGGCAGGATTTGGATTTTCCGACGTGGTCAAATGCACCATTTTTATCCGGGAAATGGGGCAATTTAGCGTAATCAATGAGGCCTATGGGCAATATTTCAAATCGAACCCTCCAGCCCGGGAAACAGTTGAGGTAAGTAGACTACCCAAAAACGTCAATGTGGAAATATCCTGCATTGCGGTCAAATAAGCTGTGAATTTACTTCCCTACCATACCGAAACGCTTGTCAGTGTCCTTACCAAAAAGGAGGTCTTGGGCCATCTGATGCGGGTAACGAGGGAAGTGAATTTTTTGGATTCCAGAACTCAGGCATTACCCGATGGGATCAAATTTAACGGGATGATCGGACAGGAAGGGTTCCGGATTTCCAGGGTAGTGAAAAGAGGGGAGAGCTTTCTTCCCTTGATTTGCGGAGAGGTGGAAGAGACCCCCCGGGGATGCATTATCTTTTTGAAATTCCAGCTCTTTCCCACAACGGTATTTTTCCTGGCTTTTTGGAGTATCGTATTGTTGGCCTTTTCTGTATTTTATTTTTTTGCCATTCAAAATTTCAATTATGGACTTCTCTGCTTGGGTTTGGGAGTCCTGAATTACCTCTTGGGAATGTTCTTTTTCCATCGGCAGGTCAAAATGACCCGGGAAGTTTTCCATGAACTGATCAATTTTCAGATGAAGGACAAGGATTAAATGCTTACGGTTTAGGCTAAAAAAGCTTTTGACCTTAACTTTGCGCCCAGAAATCATACACCTATTCCGAATAACCATGTCAATTCGTATTGAAAAAGACACCATGGGGCCCGTAGAGGTACCTGCGGACAAATACTGGGGAGCCCAGACTCAGCGCTCCATCAACAACTTCAAAATCGGAGGAGAAAAAAACAGGATGCCCATTGAAATCATCCGAGCTTTTGCGATCCTAAAAAAGGCTGCTGCCCAAACCAACGCTGAACTTGGCGTCTTGGATCAGTCCAAAGCAGACATTATTTCCAAAGTTTGCGATGAGATATTAGCGGGTCAGCACGACGATCAGTTTCCATTGGTAATCTGGCAGACTGGTTCCGGTACGCAGTCCAATATGAATACCAACGAAGTAATTGCCTATCGGGCTCACGTGCTGTTGGGAGGATCATTGGAGGATGCCAAGAAAAAAATCCATCCGAATGACGATGTCAATAAGTCTCAGTCTTCCAACGATACCTATCCGACTGCGATGCACATTGCAGCCTACCAAATGGTGGTGGAGACAACCATACCCGGAGTGCAGAAGTTGAGAGATACCTTGGCCGCAAAGGCTGAGGCTTTCAAAAATGTGGTGAAAATCGGGCGTACGCACTTTATGGATGCCACTCCATTGACCTTGGGGCAAGAATTCAGCGGCTATGTGGCTCAGTTGGATCATGGCTTGAGAGCCTTGAAAAACACCTTAGCCCATCTTTCCGAACTGGCTTTGGGGGGAACTGCCGTGGGTACGGGACTGAACACGCCTCAAGGTTATTCCGAATTGGTGGCGAAGAAAATTGCCGAGCTTTCCGGGCATCCTTTTGTCACAGCGCCAAACAAATTTGAAGCATTGGCAGCGCATGATGGAATGGTAGAAGCCCACGGAGCTTTGAAGCAAATGGCTGTCTCTCTGATGAAAATCGCCAATGATATCCGAATGCTTTCTTCAGGGCCAAGATCTGGAATCGGGGAAATTTTGATCCCAGAAAACGAACCGGGGTCATCCATTATGCCGGGTAAAGTGAATCCTACCCAAGTGGAAGCCATGACCATGGTAGCTGCACAGGTGATGGGGAATGACGTGGCAATCACGATCGGAGGCTCAAATGGGCACTTCGAATTGAACGTATTTAAGCCTTTGATTGCCGCTAACTTCCTGCAGTCCGCCCGATTGATTGGGGATGCTTGTGTGTCTTTCAATGACAATTGTGCGATTGGTATCGAACCGAATACGCCGATGATTCAAAGACATTTGGAAAACTCACTGATGCTGGTGACTGCTTTGAATACCCATATCGGCTATGAAAATGCCGCGGCTATTGCCAAAAAGGCCCACAAAGAGGGAAGCAGCCTCAGAGAAGCTGCCATTGCCTTGGGTTTGTTGACCTCTGAGCAGTTTGACGAATGGGTGAAGCCGGAGGACATGATCGGAAGCTTGAAGTAAATTCGAAAAAATCAAAAAAAGGCTGTCTGAGAGATCAGACAGCCTTTTTTGGTTTTCTTCTCGAGATCAATTTTTCTTATAAATCTCCAGGTTTTTCAACATCAAACCTGTGGACACATAAAATAACGTACTCTGGGTAGGAGCATAGACTACCCCGGGAATATTGAGTTTTTGGTTATTTGGTTCCAGAAAGTCAGTGAGGTAGTATTTAAACCGAACATAGTTTCCCTGTTTTCCTTTGAATTCCACAAATACGGAGGGAAGGTAAATTTTGGTGCGGTCGCTAAACCAAATGTTGGATTTGGATTTGGCATCATTCAAATAGACTTTTTGCTTGTAATTCAAGGCAAATTCATTTTCAAAACCGATCGCACCTTGGTTTCCTTTCATATCGCCGAATTTCAATGCCACTGGAATCCCGAGCGTATAGACCCGTTGTTTCACTCGAATAGAATCATTGACATCATTGATCATACCCACGTTTCTGACCGAAAAACCTGTATAAAATCCGGCTTTTTCGGAAAAGTCTCGATGGAGGTGATACCCAAAATTGATCACAGGCGAAAACCTAACCACATTGGATAGATCACTTCCGTTGTTTTCAACACTCCCGAAGGAGAGGATGGTCTCTGAGGCAGAGACTGAATACCAATTCTTGGCTGATTTTTCCTGGGCAAGAAGACTGGTTCCTATTCCCAAGAGAAAAATGGAAAGTAAAAGTTTTTTCATGAGGATTTCTTTAAAAGGTTTGATTCTAAAGATAAAGTTTTGTTTGATTTTCCGGTCAATATGGAGGTTAAGAATTTATGATGATCAGGTTTTTTCTTCCCAAAATCTTTCTTCTTTTGGCAGCAGGTCCAGGTATTCCTGAGTCTGCTCGTACCCTTTTTGGAGGATTTCTTTCCATTTGCTTTCGTCCAAAAGCCCGACGCCTTTCAGATTTAATTCGAAATAATGGGATACCTTGGATTTGGTCACTTCCTGTTTTTGATGGCTGTTGAGCATCAGAGAGTTGATGATCAGTGAACCCACATTAGGAAGTCGGTACCTTCTTTTTCCGGAAAATTTATCCCAAAGCAAGGTCCAATTGCCCGGAGTGTTTTCGTATTCCACCTTTCGGTCTGGTAAGCCTGAAAGAGAAACTGCAATGATCTTGGAGATAGGATAGCGATACATGGGTTCAATGGGAAGATTATCCATCACTGCACCGTCCACATGGAGATATTGATCGATAACCACCGGAGGAAAAACTCCCGGAATAGCCATACTGGCCATCACTTGTTTCCAGATTGGACCTCTTTCATGAATTTTGGCGGAGGCCCGGGAGAAATTGGTGGAAACGCAGTAGGAATTTACCCATATGTCTTCCAGCCCATAATTCAGAAATAGCCTGCTCACAAAACGTTTCAGTTTTTTTCCGGAAAGGATAGAAATCAAAGGGATGGAGACGTCATTGGAAGTGAGTTTGGAATTCACAGCTTCTTGGGTAATGGCTTCGATTTTTCCAAAATCAAAATCCGAAAAACTCATCGTTATCCCATAAATCGCTCCTGCACTGGTGCCTCCCAAAAAGTCGATTTCGATGCCTTTTTCCTGTAGGGCTTTGACCACGCCCAAATGTGCATACCCCTTTGCTCCTCCTCCTCCCAGTACCAGGCCAGTGGCATTGTTGGTAATGATCCGGCAAAATCTCCGGATGTCTTTTTGATTTCCTTGCCGGACATGGATGTGAAGATTGATCAACCTTGGGCTGAGCCATTTGTGGGTGTCTTTAGGCATTTGGGCACCAGAACCATGAAGGAAAAGGAGATAAATCTTTTTGTTTAATATACTCTGAGAATAAAGATCCAATTCCTTTTCTATGGAGTATAATTCTGGGTTTGCCTGAAAATCCGTGGCTAAAATCACCAAGTCGGCATAGACCAAGCATTGATGGGACCAATTGGGATGAGTCTCGCTGCAGAGTAGGATATTGACACCGGGGTATTGCTCCAAAGAGTCAAAAAACTCCTGGTCCGAGAGATCTTTCTGAGAGTCATGATCAAAGACCTGGACTGGGATTTGATTTTCAAGAAAAAAGGCTTCCATATCCACGGTCCAAGGACTCAAGTCGTGTTCGGCCTGAAGTTTGATCAAAGCGATATTTTTGGGAGGAGTGGATTGGTTTTGCTGAAACGTATTTCTTCTGAGGCGATTAATGACAAATCGAGTCATGGAATTTGCCAAAGTGGGATTGAGGGAGACCAGATTGAGGTAGTCTTTTTGGGAAAGTTCCAGGACTGTCGATTTACGGATCGCCAACACGGAAGCCATTCTGGGTTCCCCGGTGAAAAGTGCAAATTCACCGACCGGTTCTCCTTCTCCGATATCTCCTAAAATCCGGATACCATTGGAATCTTCTTTGATTACGCGAAGCCGGCCT
>JAJLJS010000259.1:0-1365 GCA_033844545.1 Cyclobacteriaceae bacterium
CTTCCATCTCTTCGGTGATATTCCCCTTGATTTCAAGCAGCCGGGAAAACTTGGAAATTTTTCCACCTCCTGTTTCCAGAAGGTCACTGTCTTCTCGGTGGACTTTTTCATGGTTGAGATACACATTGATTTCTCCCAATCTCCAGCCTTTGCGGTCGGCGTACATTTTTAGGGTCATGGCCGTACAAGTTCCCAAAGAAGCCATCAATAAATCATAGGGAGTTGGGCCCATATTTCTCCCTCCTACTGATTCGGGCTCATCGGCTAGGAGGTGATGATAGGGCGTAAGTACTTCCGTGGTGAAGGAATCTCCCGACAGTCGGACCTTCACCTGATTTCCTTTAATGTCATTTTCGGAGATTTCTACAGAAATATACTTTTTGGACCATGCACTGATTACCTCTCCTACATACGTGCTGTCCTTTTCGGAGGTCAACAGGTGATCAGCACCGTTCAGGGATATAAAGCTTTTCGGATGGAAAGCTGCGGTGTACAACTCCTCAGCGTTGGATATTTCCACGATCAAATCCTGAGGGGAATGCAAAAAAAGAAAGGCTTTACGCAATTTATGAAGTACCTGCAAAAGATTCTGGGATTCCAGATCTTCCATAAACTCTTTACTTATCAAAAACGGTCTTCCCCCAATATTCACTTCCGCCTGGCCCTCCTGCTTGATCTGAGAAATATCCTCCGAAAACAGTCGCTTGACATGGTCCGGCTGAGAAGGGGCGGCAATAGTCACCACGGCCTTGACCTCTTCCAATTTTGACGCCGCAAAAATCACTGCGGCACCTCCGAGAGAATGCCCAATGAGCAATTGGGGAGCTTGATGATGTTGCGCTAAATAATCCGAGGCCTGAATCAAATCTGATACATTCGAGGAAAACTTTTCCTCTTCGAAATTGCCTTCCGACCCTCCCAGGCCGGTAAAATCAAAGCTCAACACGGCTACCCCCATTTGGCAGAGCGTTTGACAGATGGAACTGACAGCTTTGTAATTTTTAGAGCAGGTAAAACAGTGCGCGAAAAGGGCGTAAAACCTGGGCTTTTCCTCCAAAGGCAAATACAACAATCCGGACAATTGCTCACCTTTTGCATTTGGAAAATTGAGTTTTTGAATTTTCATTTTTTCTTGGATTTTTTTCCAACAGATCATGGATTTCCTGTTTTCCAGTTCAGGAAAAAAATGATTTCAACCAGGATATCGCTTTTGCAGTGGTTCTGCTACTCTTGGATAAAAAGCCAGTCCTTTCCCAGTAAATTACCCAATCCATCACTTTTCCCAAAATCAACAGTAATGCAATGGGAATTAAAAAATGGAGATATAATGGAGTCACTGCAAAACTATGTCCCTACCGGGAATGC
>JAJLJS010000260.1:0-2265 GCA_033844545.1 Cyclobacteriaceae bacterium
GGGATTCTCCTTTCTAATATTTCCTCCAAGGCCTCAGGTGTAATATCCCTTGGTGACAAGCCTGTTCCTCCCGTAAAAATCACCAAATCCATTTGATCACTTACCTGCTTAGAACAAAGCTGTTGGATTTGTTCTTTTTCATCAGGTATGATTTGGTAAACGGGAACTTGAACTCCGACTTTTTCCAGCTTTTCTTTGATCACCAACCCAGCGAAATCTACTTTTTTTCCCGCCGAAATAGAATCCGAACATACGATCACAGCAGCCCGAAGGGACTGCTCGAGATCTTTTTTGCGATCGGACTTCCCTCCTTTTTTTTCCACCAGCTTGATTTGCTCAATAGTCACACCTTTGTCTATAGGCTTGAGCATATCGTACATGGTCAGGGCTACCACGGAAGCTGCATGCATGGCTTCTACCTCCACACCGGTCTTGTAGATGGTATGAATTTCAACAAAAATGGTTACTTCCATAGCTCCTACTTCATAGCTGACAGAAGTAAACTCCACCGGTAAAGGATGGCAATCTGGAATCATATCTGCGGTCCTTTTGGCAGCGAAAAGGCCCGCAACTCGGGCACACTCGAGCACGTCGCCCTTAGGAACGGTTCGGTTTTGAATGGCTTGGATGGTTTCAGGAAGACTGACTTTGACGATCGCCTGAGCAATCGCTTTTCGCAGAGTGTTGCTTTTATGCGTGATGTTGACCATTTAATTTGAACTTAAACTCCGGGAAGATACCATATCCTGAATAAAATCCTTCAAATGCTCAATCTCCACATGATCCATAAGCACAATCTTGAACCATTGATTAGACTCGTCGTGAGACTGAGGGACTAGATTGTATTTGTGAGCGACATCCTCCGGCACACATTCGGAGCGAATGGTGACAATGTTCATTTCCGGTTCCCGGAAATAGATCACACCCAATTGGTCCAATTGCTTGCATAACCAATTGGTCCGCATCTTGATTACGGAGATTTTTTCATACCATTTATGGGGGCCATAGGTAGTGAGAATTACCCAAACGGCCACGGCATTTGCCCCGGACCGACTCCCGCACAAAGTGAGATCCATCCCTTCCACATATTTAGCCTCTGAGGTCAGAACATTTTCAATAAGCCCTTTTCGACAGACGAAAATTCCTGTTCCATAGGGTGCTTGAAGCATTTTGTGAGCATCGATCGTGATCGAAGCAATATCAGGATTAGAAAAATTGATTTGGTTTTCAAACTCACCAAAAGGATACACAAATCCACCGTAAGCACCATCAATATGTAATCGAAAGGGTAACTGCTCCTCTTTCAGGATTTTGGTAAAAACCTTAGGGTCATCCACAGAACCAAACATGGTGGTCCCCATATTTGCCACGACAATGAAATACTTTTTCCCCTTGGAAAGGCTGGACTTTATACTTTCCCGAACTGCATCAGGCGCCAATACCCGGGTATTGGGATCTACCGGAATTTTCTCCCAATCCAGCATGAGTAGGTTGGCGGCCTTTGGAATGGAATAGTGGGTGTCTTCCGAAGCTAAAATGACAACCTCTTCCGGTTTTGCTCCAAACTTCTGGATGAATTCATTCCTGTAAATCCAGATCGCCTGAATATTGGCTTCTGTTCCACCCGGAGAAATATATCCGTCAAACTGCCCTTCTTCTATCTTGAACAAGTCCACTGCAATCATACTGAGGACCTCTCTCTCCATATCCTGAGTACCTCGGAAGGCAAACTCAGAAGTTCCAAACGTATGACAACCAATATGATTGGGATTTGCGATATAGGTACTCAACACTGGCATTTCCCGGAGGAAAAGAGACTCGTTGGTGAATACTTTCTCATCCAGTCTAGAAGCCGGATAGCCAAGACTTGCGTCTTTAGAAAAATCCACATTATCCTTTAATGCTTGATTCACCCGGACGAGCCGTTCCTCTGCGGTGAGCTTTTTCCAAAATTTCATTTTAATCTCCATGGTTTCATCATATGGGTTTAACCTCAGTTTCCAACTTCTCCCAAAGCATGCTATCACCTGGAGAATTGAAATTTGCAAATTCTTCCTTGGGAGAGGAGGAAAACTCCTCCAGACTGAGCAAGTGATGGTCTTGTTGAGCTATAAAGCTCTGAATACGAAGTTCATTGACAGCCAAACATCGTGATAATTCAGGAAGAATGACCTTGGAATAAATCCCAGGAAATGGGTAAACTTTTCCCTCCAATCTCCCGACCGTAAGTACTTTTCGAGCCTCCGAAATCAAGTTCAATAAAGT
>JAJLJS010000261.1:0-6931 GCA_033844545.1 Cyclobacteriaceae bacterium
AGTGTGCGGAGCAGGATACTTTCCCGCATCCTTTGGTACTTACTGATGATCAGTGAACTGATCAGCACCAAAAGTCCGGTAGCTATGGAGAAAAAGGCCATAAACTGGATCACAAAGCTGATTTTGCCCAAGATATCTTCCAGGGTCTCCACTATGGTACCCAGATTGATGATGGAAATATTAGGAAACTCCCGCACGATCTCTGACTGCACATCGGCAGCTTCCCGGTCGTTCTTGGTCTTGGTGATGATCACATGGAATTTTGGAGCTTGCTCCAGCACGCCATTCGGGAAAAGCACCAGGAAGTTGGTAGAGACTTGGTTGAACTTCACATCCCGAAAGCTGCCGATATAGGTTTTGATCGGACGGCCTTGGACATTAAATTCCAATTCGTCGCCGATCTTCAGCCCATTGCCTTCCCCAAATCCTTTTTCCAAAGACACAAAAATACTGTCTCCTCTGGCACCCAATGGAATTAAATCTCCAGAAGTCAAGGTCTCCGATGAAATCAACGTATCACGGTAGGTGACCCGAAATTCGCGGTTATACAGCCAACGGCTATAGTTTTCCTCATCCGGCAAGTCCTCATTTTCACGCTTGTCGATGCCATTGATCTCATTCAGGTTCATGGTTACAATGGGGACTTCCTGAATGATGCGCATGTTCCGACCTGTTACCCGACTTTTCACCGCATCCAATTGCGGGGTTTGAATATCAAACATCAGCATGTTGGGTTGATCCTCTTTGTCCGCAAATCTCGCCTCTTCGAGGAGTTGGTTTTGGAGGAAAAACAAGGTGCTGATCATCGCAGTACCTAATCCGATGGTAGCAATCAACGAAATGGTTTGGTTATTCGGACGGTACAAATTCGCCAATGCCTGACGCCAAGGGTAGCTGAGCGAAATCGGCAAAAACCTCCGAACGGCCCACATGATCAGGTTGCCCACTCCCCAAAGTGCTCCAAATGCCACCAAGACAAAACCCGTAAAACCAAGCGCCCAAGTGACTTGCTTGAGCAAATACCAGCTGAACCCGAAAATAAAAAGCAAAATCCCCAAGATCACCAACCAGCGAACGGGATCTTTGATCAAAGTCGAATCTGCGGTCTCCGGCCGCAAGGTGGCCATGGGGGATACATTTCTCACTTTCAAAAGTGGCAGCAATGCGAAAAGCACCGAGACAAAAAGCCCCGTGACTATTCCAAAGCCAACCGACTTCCAGGAAATCCCTACAGTTACTTCCACCGGTAAGAAATCCGAAAAGACGGCCGGAAGGATGAATTGTAGGACAGTTCCAAGAAAAGAACCCAACATCGCACCCACCAAACCCATGACCATGATCTCGGTCAAATAAATCAAAAGCACATCTCTGGAGCCAACACCCAGGCAGCGCAATACCGCGACAGAGGCCAGTTTTTCCTTCACAAAAACATTCACCGCTGAAGCCACACCCACACAGCCCAAGAGCAAGGCAATAAAAGCCACCAAGCTTAGGAAGTTGGAAAGATTGCCGAAAGATCGGCCCGTGGATCGTTTTCGGTCTTCTACCGTATCTGCATCCACTCGGTCAATTTCCCACTGATCCTCGTAGGGTTTGATCAGTGCTTCTACATCCGTTTCCGGTGCAAACTGCAGATACCGATTGTACTCCACCCGGCTTCCGTATTGTACCAAGCCAGTTTCGTCCAAGTATTCCAAAGGAATATAGACTGCAGGGGCGACCGTTGCGGTAATACCTGTTTGCCCAGGTACTTTTTGAAGCTCTCCTGCAATCACAAAGCTCAAAGCTCCAACTTTGATGGAATCACCCACCTCGGCATTGAACTGCGCCATCAGGGTCTTTTCGACCAAGGCCTTTTGCCCTCCACTTCTGAAGTCTGCGTCTCCTGAAGCCGGGATGGTTTCTAGTTTTCCATAGAAAGGAAAATCACCCTCCAGCGCCCTGACCTGGGTCAGTCGGCTGGCTCCGGTTTGGGGAAAAGCGACCATAGAGGCAAAATTGACCTCCGAAGCAATTTGGATTGCCATGGAATCGACCTTTTGCTCACCCAATGGCTTGTTGTTTTCCAAGACCAAATCAGCCCCCAAAAGCTCCTTGGCCTGGTTGTCGATGTCTTTGACCAGGTTTTCCCCAAAGCTGCTGATGGCCACCAACGCTGCAATGCCGACCACGATGGAGGAAACGAAGAGAAGAAGGCGCGAGAGGTTTTTCCGGAAATCCCGGAGCGCCATTTTGAAAATCCAGTTGAAATCAGGCATGGGCGTCCTCCTGGATTTTTCCTCCTTTGATATGAATGATTCGCTGGGTTTTGGCCGCCAGATCCAAGTCATGGGTGACCAAAACCAAGGTGGTTCCTTTTTCGGTATTCAAGTCAAAAATCAATTTCTCGATCATCTCTCCGGTTTCGGTATCCAAATTACCGGTTGGTTCGTCTGCGAAAAGGATCTTAGGCTCATTGGCAAAAGCCCTTGCGATGGATACCCGCTGCTGCTCCCCGCCGGAAAGCTGGGTCGGATAGTGCGTCGCCCGATCCCCAAGTCCTACTTTCGTCAAAAGCTCCAAGGCTTTTTCCCTGGCATCTTTCCGCTTTTTCAACTCCAAAGGCACCATGACATTCTCCAAGGCGGTAAGCGTGGGAAGAAGCTGGAAATTTTGAAAAATAAATCCCACATCCTTGTTACGGACGGCAGCGCGCTGGTCTTCGTTGAGTTTTTCCAAGGGATTTCCGTTGAGGATTACAGAACCTTCAGTACCTGAATCCAAGCCGGCACAAAGTCCCAAAAGGGTTGTCTTCCCACTCCCTGAAGGACCCACGATGGCGATCATTTCGCCCTCTTCAATATCAAAATTTACATTTTCTAAAACAGTCAGCTTGCGACTACCGCTCTGGTAGGTTTTACTTAACTTACGGATGGATAAAATACTCATGGAAAGCTAATGGGGTTAGGAATTCTACAGTCAAACGCCTTGAGGAAATAAAATGTTGACCAAAAGGCTATTCCAGCTTTGGAAGGATGGTAAAGAAATGAAATTTCGGAAGCTTCACCAAAGACACTCGACCAAGAAGGCAAATCGCTCGACCAACCTGGAAATCTAAAAACTGATCTAATCCAATCAATTTATGTTTACTTGAACTTTTTGTCCAAAATTCCATTAGTAAAAAAAATACTCCTTAGTCTAAATTTGGAAAATGCTTCCCTAATCCGTAGCTAGAAGAATGCGCTTCCAAGATTTTACTTGAAAAATTATCCGCAAATGAAATTCAAACCTGTTTTTAAAAGCCTTATCATCTTTTCGGTCATCTCCTTACTTTATGCCTGTGGTAGCTCCGAAAATAAAAATCAGGAGACTGAGGAAGCGCCTCAAGATCAACCTGAGCAAAAAGCGCAGAAAACAATTTTGTTTTTTGGAAACAGCTTGACTGCCGGGTATGGAATTGATCCTGAAGATGCCTTTGCAGGATTGACCCAAGCAAGAATTGACAGTCTGGGCCTAGACTATCGGGTCATCAACGGAGGACTAAGTGGGGAAACCACTGCCGGAGGGTTAAGCCGATTGGACTGGTTCCTTGAGGAGGAACCTTACTTGTTTATCTTGGAACTGGGTGGTAATGACGGTTTGAGAGGTATTGCACTTACTGAAACCAAGAGCAATCTTTTGGCAATTATAGAAAAGGTTAAAGCCAAATATCCCGATACAAAAATCATCCTTGCCGGAATGCAAATCCCGCCAAATATGGGACCTGAATACACCCAAGAGTTTCAGGAAATATATCCTGCTGTAGCCGAGGAGAAGAATGTCACTTTAATTCCATTTCTATTGGAAGGAGTAGCGGGAGACCCAGAGCTCAATCTTCCAGATGGAATTCATCCTACGGAGGAGGGACATAAGATTGTATTCGAAACGGTTTGGCCATTTATTGAAAAAGAGATTCGTTAAGGATTAAATCCCAAAGAATTGATTTCTAGGTCAATTGTAATCTCTAATTAGAGCCATTTAATAGGAATTACCCCTTTAAATACATATCCTTTAAAAATTCCTTTCCATACTCAATTTTTTTGCTCTATATTTTCGACTTCATTAAAATTTTTGAAAAATGAGCTTTCAAATCAAAGAATCTCCTGATTCCTATGATGTAATCATCGTAGGTTCTGGAGCGGGCGGTGGAATGGCATCCAAAATCCTCTCAGAAGCCGGCCTAAGTGTGGCTGTAGTTGAAGCTGGGGGAGATTTTGATCCTGCCAAAGAGGAAGACCGAACTCAGCTAAGACCCCCGTGGGAATCCCCTCGAAGAGGTGCAGGTACCAGAATACGTCCTTTTGGAGATTTTGACCAGGCAATTGGTGGCTGGGATATCGATGGAGAACCCTATACCCGAAAAGACGGAACTTCCTTTGATTGGTTTCGCTCAAGAATGGTCGGTGGTCGGACCAATCACTGGGGTAGAATTTCCTTGCGATTTGGGCCTAATGATTTTAAAAGAGCAAGTATTGATGGGATGGGAGACGATTGGCCGATCGGCTATGAGGATCTGAAGCCCTATTATGATAAGGTAGATAAACTGATTGGGGTATTTGGCTCGAAAGAGGGCATCTTCAATGAACCAGATGGGTTTTTCCTCCCTCCCCCGAAGCCGAGATTGCATGAGCTTTTTATTAAAAAAGGTGCGGACAAAGCTGGAATCCCGATGATCCCAGGTCGTCTTTCCATGCTTACCAGACCCATCAACAATGAACGGGGAGTTTGTTTCTTCTGTGCCCAGTGTAACCGAGCCTGCCAAGCTTATGCCGACTTCTCGGCAGGGACATGCTTGATACATCCCGCGATGAAAAAGGGCAAAGTGGATTTATTCACCCATTCCATGGTCCGCAAAGTCACCACCAACGATCAGGGCTTGGCTACTGGAGTTTCCTTTGTATCCAAAATTGACATGAAGGAATATAAGTTGAAGTCCCGAGTGGTAGTGCTGGGTGCTTCAGCCTGCGAGTCTTCAAGAATTTTGATGAATTCCAAATCCAAATCCCATCCCAATGGTATTGGAGGAGATTCCGATGCTTTGGGAAGATATCTTCACGATTCCACAGGTGCTGACCGGATGGGCATCATGCCGGATTTGATTGACCGGGAACGCTACAATGAAGACGGGGTAGGAGGTATGCACATGTACACTCCTTGGTGGGGCGACAACAAGAAGTTGGATTTTGCCCGAGGGTACCACATCGAATATTGGGGGGGAATGGGCCAGCCCGCCTATGGCGCCGGCAATGGCATGGATACCATGCGGAAATACCTAAAAGATGAATTTGGCAATCCAAGTCCAGCCGGAGGATATGGGGAAGGATTGAAAAAAGACATCCGAAGAATTTATGGATCGACCTTGGGTATGTCCGGTCGTGGAGAAAGTATCCCGCAGTACACCAACTACTGCGAAATAGATCCGAATGTGGTCGATAAGTATGGAATTCCCGTCCTTCGGTTTCATTACAAATGGACCGATCAGGAAATCAAACAAGCCAAGCACATGCAGGATACCTTCGAAGAGATCCTGACCAATGCTGGAGCCACTCTTCTTGGAAATAAACCAGGTCCTGAAACCATGTATGGACTTGCAGCCCCTGGACGGATCATTCACGAAGTAGGAACAACCCGTATGGGCAATAACCCGAAAACTTCGGTACTTAACTCTAACTGTCAAGCTCACGATTGCAAAAATGTCTTCGTGGTAGATGCGGGTCCTTTCGTGTCACAAGCGGACAAGAACCCTACCTGGACCATTTTGGCCTTGTCCTGGAGAACTTCTGAATACATTGTGGATCAATTGAAACAAAAAAACATCTAAGCCATGAACAGAAGAGAAAACCTAAAATTACTCTTTACCGGCTCTGTGGGAGCGGGATTATTGTTGACTGGCTGCGAACCGGAGCAGGTTGCCGTACAGGGTCAGCTGATCAATGGAGGCACTCCTGGAGGAAGAACCGAAGAGGAAAAAGCCAGAGATGCAAGATTGCTTTCCGAAACCTTTTTGACCGATGAAGAAAGGAAAAAACTAGACACCTTGGTGGATATCATTATGCCGGCAGGTCCAGATTCCCCTTCTGCCACTGAGCTGAAAGTGACTGATTTTATCGAGTTCATGATGAAGGATCAACCTTACAATCAAACTCCCATGAGAGGTGGCTTGATGTGGCTGGATTATGAAGCGGATGAGCTGTTCGGAAAATCATTCAATGAACTTTCTCAGGAGGAAGTCCTCAAAATTGTGGACTTGGTGGCCTGGCCCGAAAAGGCCACTCCGGAATATTCCGGAGGAGTCCGCTGGTTTAATATGGTCAGAAATCTAACGTGTACGGGTTATTTTTCTACCGAAGCTGGCTGGAAATACATGGGCTATATGGGCAACCAACCCAATGCCTGGGATGGTGTGCCGCAAAATGTCTTGGACAAACACGGACTTTCCAACCCGGAAAAATACCTCAGCATCTACCTGAAACCGGAAGATCGGGGAAAAATAGCGGAATGGGATGAAGAAGGAAACCTGATCGGCTAACACACGAAAAGCCCTATCAATAAAAATCCACTGTCAAGGCAGTGGATTTTTTTCGTTACTTCCAGCATGATTAACCCAGATATGACTCAATCCCTTTTTAAAAAAACCTCCATTTGGACTTTTGTGTTATTAGTCCTGTTTTCTGCCTGTTCCAAAAATGTCACCCTGACCCGACTGGTGCCAGCTCCCATCACGGTACCAAACCATATCCAAAAAATTGTCTTGGTGGACCGAACCAAGCCCCAAAGCGGAGGATTTGCCATTTTGGAAGGGCTTATCACCGGAGAACTTCCCTTTGAAGTGAGAAACTCCATCGAGGCTACCTTATCCTCCCTTCAAATGACCCTAAATTCCTCTCCGAGATACCAAATCGTGAGAGCCAAT
>JAJLJS010000262.1:0-7013 GCA_033844545.1 Cyclobacteriaceae bacterium
ACTTATGGCAGAAATGATAAAGTCACCGTTCAATATACCAATGGCACCACCAAAGCAGATGTGAAGTACAAAAGCGTGGAGCAGGATATTGCCGAAGGAAGATGTGTGATTATTGAATAGGAAGACTATGAACAGACTCTGGATAGTTGTAGCGATTTTGGTCATTTGGGGATGTAAGTCCTCAGGTGGTGCTGTGGAAAACGAGGCCAATGCCTATGCTAACTACCAGGAAAATCTAAGTGGTTCTCTTCCGGAATACCCGGATTTTCAGACCCGAGTTAGTGCCCCAAGTTCTGATGAGCCGGATATTTCTATTCAATCCGTAGATGACCGACTCGAAATGCTTCAAAAAGGTCTTTACGAAAAGAATAAATCCGAACTCTACTTCAATGGGTACACCGTCTTGGTTTATTCCGGAATCAACCGGGACCAGGCATTTAAAACTCAAAGTGATTTGACGCAGTATTTCCCGGAAATCGAATCCGAAATGCAATACCAACAGCCCAGGTATTTGGTTAAAATCGGGAAATACGCCTATAAAATCGAAGCGCAAAGCGTTTTCTCCCAAATCAAAGGGGTATTTCCTTCGGCCAGAATAGTTCCTGATAGATTTCAGCGAAAAGAATACGTTTCTCCAACCACTTCAGACCCCAATGCTGAAAGACAGAATTAAATCTCTAGCTCAAGAGTATAAAGAAGAAGTCATTGCTTTTCGACGACATTTGCACGCAAATCCTGAACTTTCATTTCAGGAATTTAAGACCGCCGAGTTTGTCGAATCCAAGCTGAGGGAAATTGGAATTTCTGAATTGGAGCAAAAGGCCACGACTGGCTGGTCAGCACTGATCAAGGGCAAAAACCCGGACAAAAAAGTCATCGCCCTTCGGGCTGACATGGATGCGCTTCCAATTCTGGAGGCCAACGAGGTATCTTACAAATCCCAAAATCCGGGAGTGATGCATGCCTGTGGGCACGATGCACATACTGCATCTCTCCTTGGTGCGGCAAAAATCCTTCATGGGGTCAAGGATCAGTTTGAGGGGACCATCAAACTTATCTTTCAGCCTGGCGAAGAGCTTGTCCCGGGAGGAGCGTCTTTGATGATCAAAGACAAAGTCTTGGAAAACCCACGTCCTAATGGAATTATTGGCCAGCACGTGATGCCTTTTATTCCTGCCGGTAAAGTTGGTTTTCGTCCTGGAATCTACATGGCGAGTACCGATGAGATCTATGTGACTGTCAAAGGGAAAGGCGGGCATGGAGCCATGCCGGAGACTTTCATCGACCCGGTATTGATGGCTTCTCATATGATTGTGGCCTTGCAGCAGATCGTGAGTCGTGTCGCCAACCCTAAAATCCCCTCTGTTCTTTCCTTTGGAAGAGTGGAGGCTTTGGGAGCTACCAATGTGATCCCGAATGAGGTAAAAATCCAGGGAACTTTTAGGACCCTCGACGAGGAATGGAGAGCGGAGGCTCACCGAAGAATGCTTCAAATTGCCCATGGCGTCGTAGAAGGAATGGGAGGACAACTCGATTTTGAAATCCGAAAAGGATATCCTTTCCTGAAGAATGATCCGGAATTGACGGCCAGATCGATTGAAGCTGCAAAGGATTATTTGGGGGAGGAAAATGTCCTGGATCTGGATATCTGGATGGCAGCGGAAGATTTTGCCTTTTATTCTCAGGAAATTGAGGGCTGCTTCTACCGGTTGGGTACTCGGAACGAAGCCAGGGGAATTGTCTCCAGTGTCCATACGCCCACTTTTGATATTGAGGAAAATGCCCTTGAAATCGGTTCGGGTTTGATGGCATGGCTGGCAGTGTCTGAACTTTCCAAAGGATAAAATTATCGTAACATGCAATTACAAGCGGAGAGTTATCTTCGCTTTTTTAGTTTAACTCTATGAAAAAAACATACGCATTATCCCTTACGCTGCTGTTGAGCATGTTTGTAAGCCAAGCTTTTGCCTGGGGTCAATTGGGTCATTATTTGATAGGTCTCATGGCTGAGAGGCAAATGAAAAGGTCCACACTCAAAAAGGTGGAAAAAGTTCTTTACCCGATGTCTTTGGGCAGAAGCGGGACTTGGATGGATGAAATCCGCTCTGATCGAGCCTATGACTATGCGACCACTTGGCACTACCTTACCAGTAAAGACGGAGAATATGATCCCAGCATTCAGGAAAATGGTGGCGATGCCTTCGAGGCGATTCAGCGGATCAAAGAGGAATTGAAGAAAGGGGGACTTGATCCGAAAACCGAGGCGGAGAAACTCAAGATGCTGATCCATATGGTCGAGGATATTCATCAGCCCCTGCATGTAGGCACCGGTAACGATCGGGGGGGAAATGATGTCAAACTGGAGTTTTTTGGTCAGCCAACGAATCTTCATGCTGTTTGGGATAGCGGAATGATCGACCGGCAAGGGATGAGCTATACCGAAATTGCAGATGAACTTTATCGAAGATTGAACCCAGAGATGAAAGCCATGTACCGGGCTGCTACCATGGAAAATTGGCTTCAGGAAGCGGTTAGTTTCAGGCCCATGGTTTACAAACTTCCCGAGAATGGAAAAATCAGCTACCAGTACATTTACGATAATTATTCGATTGCCGAGGAAAGAATGATTGCTGCCAGCGTCCGCCTTGCTCAGATTTTGGAAGAAATTTATTAGGACCTAATTTCCTGATCTTTACGGCTTTTTTCTTTGGGGAGGAAAGCCGTTTTTTTATATTCATTCCTTTCAGAATTGAGAGATATGCTTAAACGAATTTTCCTTTTCTCACTTTCATGTCTTTTTCTGAATTCATCTATTGCCCAGGATTTAGCAGGTAGATTGGAAGCTGCCCTAAATCAAAAAGATTCTGCGAGGCAAATTTTCGAAGAAAAACGGGTACACCTCCCCACCCAAAGAGATTCCGGCTTGTATTTTTATTTTTTGGGTCGGTATCAACGGTCCCAGGGAGAACGAAGAGAAGCCGTCAAGTCCAATCTCAAAGCCCTGGAACTGCTGCAGCTTGAAGAAGACTCCTATTTCTACATCCGAGCCTACAATAATCTGACGTATCTGGAATCCATTCTGGGCGATTGGGAAAAGGCAATGCTGTATGGGCAAAAGGCCTTGGAAAGTTCTCGAATTGTAAAAGATACCAATCGAATGGCCTATTCCCTGGCGGATATTTCCATTGTCTACCATGACATGGAGCAATACGACAAAGGGGTCGAGTTTTCGAAAAATGGATTGAAGATATTATCCGAATATTCAGCTCCTGATCCCAGAATTAAGGCCTTTGTCCTTAACGCTGTCGGTATCAATTTTGACGATTGGAATCAGCCGGATTCTGCGCTTTATTATCATTATCAAGTACTGGAGCTATATCCCCGGATGGATAGCTCTGAGTTTACCAATAGCTTCAATAATATCGGCAACACGCTTCTCAAGCAGGGAAAATTTTCTGAGGCCGAAAAGTGGGTTGAAATTTCACTCAGATACAATCTTCAAGCAAAAGATTACTACAAGATTGCCACCAATTATAATAATCTTGCGACGATCGCCTATAGTTTGGGGTATTTTTACCAAGCAGAATCCCTGATGGACTCTACCTATAAATATGTTATCCTTTCGGAATCCCGTGAGAAGCTTCGGGATTATCTCTATGACCAGTTTCGGTTTCAGCAAAAAAAAGGTGATTTGGCTAAGGCAATTAACTACCTGGCACAATATTCCGAACTGAAGGATTCAATTTTCAAAGAAGACCGGGTTCGGATGATCGGGGAAATACAGACCCTTTACGAGGTGGAGGCAAAAGAACGGGAACTCGCAGAATCAAGGGCAGCATTAGCCGAGCAAGAGCTTCAGTCTAAATCGAGAAATAATCTGTTGTTGATCCTGTTGATTGGGTTGATCCTCGTTTTGGGAAGTTCCTTTTTTATCTATTATCGACAAAAAAACCACAATCGGCATTTGGAACAGGAGGCCAAGCTTCAGGCAGTATTTGCAGAGCAGGAAACCCAAAAACGACTTCAGGAGCAAAGAAGCAGGATTTCCTCAGACCTCCATGATAACATCGGTGCCCAATTGACCTTTATCATTTCTTCCTTGGACCAGTTGAAATTCACGGATTTTTCCAAGGAAAAGGTCGCTGAAAAACTGGACCAGATTTCCTCGTTTACCGTGGACACGATTAATGAATTGCGAGATACTATTTGGGCGATGAACAAGGCACAGGTGACTTTGGAAGATTTGGAAAATCGGCTCTCCGGCCTTCTTCGCAAAGCTCGAATCTCCTGTCCTGAAATTCATTTTGATCTTCAACTTGATGATGCCATTCCCAATGAATTTGCCTTGAATTCAATGGAAGGAATTAACCTTTACCGAATTGCCCAAGAGGCCCTCAACAACTCCATCAAACATGCTGAAGCCACTCAGATCGAGGTCCAAGTGATGCGAAAAAATGAGGGGATCCAGTTAAAAATCCAAGACAATGGAAAAGGATTGCCGGAAAATCGGATCGGGGGAAATGGCCTCCAAACCATGAAAACAAGGGCATTTAGGATTGGGAAAGAATTGATTGTAAATTCTGAAATTGGAAAAGGGACCCAAATCATAGTAAGCTAAGAATCTCCATGAAAATCAAACTTGCCATTGCAGAGGACAACAGTTTTTTATTGAAGGCAATCCGGGAAAAATTGTCTTTATACCCCGATTTGGAAATCAAAATCCAAGCTTTCAACGGGATAGAGTTAATGGAAAAACTGGATAAAGACTCAAATATCCATCTTATTTTGATGGACATCGAGATGCCCAAAATGAACGGAATCGAGGCTGTGGAGCAGATTTCTCAAAAATATCCTCAGATCAAGACCATCATGTTGACGGTTTTTGACCACGATGAGCATATTTTTAAAGCCATTCAGGCTGGCGCAAATGGGTATTTTTTGAAAGAAGTAGATCCGCCTTCCTTGTATCAGGGCATTTTGGATACCTTGGAAGGGGGAGCCGCCATGACTCCATCCATAGCCTTAAAAACCTTAAAGCTGCTTCGTAACCCACCCAAATTTGAAGAAGCCAAAGAGGATATTTCTCTTACTCCCAGAGAAACAGAAATTTTGGAGCAAACTGCCAAAGGGCTTAATTACAACCAAATCGGGGAAAATCTTTTCATTTCTCCTAAAACCGTACGGAAACACCTTGAAAATATCTACGGTAAGCTTCAGGTTCACAATAAAATGGAGGCGGTACAAAAGGCCGTGAAAAATCGGATTATAGAGGGGTGATTTTTAGGGATTGTAGAAAAAATAAGAAAATCAGAAATCTTTTTTGGAAAAATGTCGTATTTTAAAAGACAAATTTCTAGGGCATGAGTGATTCTGATTTTCAACACATCAATTTGGTGGCAGAGGAGATGGCGACCTATGTCACCAGCCTTCCTCGTTATTCTCGTTACCCTACCTTGAAAGGGGTTCCGTTGACCCGTTTTTTTTCAGATCGGATGATGGTGATTGATGTGATCCGACAGGGGATTCCGACCTCGCTTTTTATGGCCATCAAAGAGATGACCCCTTTCTCAGATCAAGAATGGTCTGATTTCTTGGACATATCTCTCAAATCGTTACAGCGCTATAAGAAGGAATCCGATTATATTTTTCGATCCATTCACTCAGAGAAAATCATCGAGCTGATGGAAGTGACGGTGGTAGGCTTGGAGGTGTTTGATTCGGCGGAGGATTTTTCGGCTTGGCTCAATGCCAGAAGTCATGCCCTAGGGAATCGACGTCCGATCGAGTTGCTAAGGGATTCCTACGGCAAAGAATTGGTGCTCAGTGAGCTTCAGCGGATCGATCAGGGCGTTTTTGTCTGATGAGGGTTTTTCGACTGATTCGGAAAAAGTACGGGATAGTACTGTCTGGAAAGGGAGCGGCTAGCAGTGGAAACCGATGGAATTCCAAAGGAACAGAGTTGATTTATTGTGCAGACAGTCGGGCTTTGGCCATGGCCGAGGTGGCGGTTCACCTTTCCTTATCCATTTTGCCAAAAGATTATGTGATGGTGGAGATTGAGATCCCGAGTTTCATTTCTATTGCAACCCTTTCCAAAGAAGATTTACCAGCCAATTGGAGTAGTTTTCCGCATGTTTTGGATACCCAACAGATTGGAGATGCTTTTGTAGCTGAACGCAAAAACTGTGTTCTGAAAGTACCTTCAGCAGTAGTCCCCGGGGATTTCAACTTTTTGATTAATCCGCATCATCCGGAATTCTCTGCGATCCAAATTGTCGGTCAGGAAGATTTTCCTTTTGATCCGAGGCTTTTTCAATGATCATCCCGGTAGCTCGGGAATAACTCAATTTTCAATGTTCAAGGATTCCCCTTACTTGAATTTTGAAAATTGCTCATTGCTCATTGAAAATTTTCTTCGCTCCATCCAAAAACTCCACAAACGCTGGAATATTCGTTTCATATCCCCGAGGAGGAGCTAAAAGCTGCTCTTTATGGTCTAAAATGACATAATAGGGCTGGGCATTGTTGTTGAATCGGGTGATTTGGAAATCGGCGTTTTGCTTGCCAAGGGTTTTTTTCACCTTGCCGTCGTAGCTCGAGGTGTACCACTCGCTTTCCGGGAGTTCCAATCGCTCGTCGATGTAGAGGGCTACCATCACAAAATCATTTTTCAAACGTGCCAAAACCTGAGGGTCAGACCAGACATTCTCTTCCATCTTTCGGCAGTTGACACACCCATGGCCAGTAAAGTCAATTAGCAAGGGTTTTCCTTCCTTCTTTGCGGCAGCTAGGGCTTCCTCGTAGTCAAAATATCCTTCGATTCCATAGGGAATATGAAGCAGGTCTCCATATTTCACAGATCTAGTCGATGGAGAGATCGTAGAACTCAGCTCCCCGATTTTGAATTGCTGTGTGGTCAGTGGAGGCAAGTACCCGCTGAGGTATTTGAGAGGCGCTCCGAAAAGGCCGGGAATCATATAGACCACAAACATGAAGGTCAGCAAGGCCAAAAG
>JAJLJS010000263.1:0-1068 GCA_033844545.1 Cyclobacteriaceae bacterium
TAATTCGCAGCCAAGTAGGCGGAAGCGGTTTCAATGACTTCCAGACTGTTCAAATAACACTCGTAAGCGGTGTCTGCCCAAGTGAATAAACCATGCCCACCGAGCATGATACCTCTGATTCCCGGATTTTGGTCCAGAGCTTCTTTGAGTTGCAAGCCCAAATCAAAGCCCGGTCTCTGCCAAGGAACCCAGGCGATAGCCCCTTTCCAGAGTTCCTGGGTGATTTTTTCCCCGTCTTTGGAAGCAGCAATGGCAATTGCAGCATCCGGATGGAGGTGGTCAATATGTTTAAAGGGTAAAAAACCATGCAATGGCGTATCTATTGAAGGGGCTTTAGAGGCCAAGTCATAGATGCAATGGTTGAACAATTCCACCATTTCATCTTCGAATTCTATCCCCCGGTATATTCCTTTGAGAGACCGAAGTTTAGCCACATAGAGTCCCGCTAGACCTGCCCGGGTCATGGTGCCAATATCTCCTCCAGAACCTTTGATCCACATCACTTCCACCGGTTCTTTGGTTAAAGGGTCCAATTCGATGGTTTTGCAGGAGGTATTTCCTCCTCCGTAGTTGGTGATTCTCAGGTCGGCACCCAAGCAATTAGATCTATAGATCAGTAGGTCTACTTCATTACCTTCCAGCTGGGCGGCTTTCTTTTCATCCCATAGGTAGCTTACATGTTTGAAACTCATAATCGGTGTATTCATTGGTCGACAGGTCTACTTGTTATATCATGAATTTCAGGGAAAACATGTCTCCGAGTATCCTGTAGTGTCTTGAGTCAGGGAATATTTAATTTTTTTCAAGCCTTAAAATCAGATTTGGGATTTTGGCAGAAAAATTTTTAAAATCTACCCTGAAACTGAGTTTTTGCCAAATAATTATGCAATAAATGGCTGAAAAACTGTTCGGACAGGGCAGGATAGGAGCCGGTGGTATTTTCCCTTTATTCCCGAAAAATAATTCCATGAAAATTCGTCACTTTAAAAAGATTGTAGGCCAAAGCAATGAATTTGAGCGGACTCCCATTCCTGAATCCCAACTTAAAGGTTCAAAAAGCTTTCTGGG
>JAJLJS010000264.1:0-10500 GCA_033844545.1 Cyclobacteriaceae bacterium
CCCACCAAGGTAATGTCTGTGCCGTGCAGAGTTGTCACTACAGGGATTTGGATTCCTTCAGTTTTTAATATCTGCTTAGCCATGTAGGCAGCCGAAGCATGGGGAATTGCATAATGTACGTGGAGCAAATCCAGATTTTCATATTTCACCACGCTGACCATTTTACTTGCTAATGCGAGTTCATAAGGAGCAAATTCAAAAAGGGGATAACTTTTGATGTCTACCTCATGATAAAAGAGATTTTCGCTGAAAAAATCCAGCCTCATGGGTTGTTTGTAGGTGATGAAGTGCACTTCATGGCCAACTTTTGCAAGGCCTTTTCCAAGTTCGGTGGCGACCACACCACTTCCACCAAAGGTGGGATAACATACTATTCCTATTTTCATTAGTTGCCGGGAGGGCTGGTGAGACTTGCTTTTTAACACGCTTCGATGGGGATTTTGTTCAAAATATAATTTTTTAAGAGTTCATTTTTCGAAATAATTCTAAGCAAATGGTTACGAATAAGGTTTTGGACTTCCAAAATGCTGCTTATTTTTCCTTGGAAATTGTATTTGTATGAAAAACTCACTTTTGATTTTTGGCTTTGCAGGTCTTCTTTTTGCCTGCCAGTCTCAAAATGCTCCCGAAACCGGGACGCACACCCAACTCACTGAGGATCGATGGGCCAATAATCCCTGGCCGGAAATCCGAAAGAAACGGATCAATCAACTTTTACCTGAGGCCTTGAAAAATTCCGGAGTGGAGGTTTGGCTGGTACTCTGTCGGGAAAATTACAACGATCCCATCGCCACTCATGTAGGCGGGGAAAATGCCAGCGGAACGGCCGCATTCCTGTTTTATAACGACGAGGCAGGATTTCATTCCTTGGTTTTCTCTCCGGATGGGGAGGCCACGGCTTTGGATGAGCTGGATATTCATGAAAAGGTGGAGCGGGTTCCACGCGGAGAATCTGCCTTGGGCAAAGCAGTGGATTTCATTAAGCAAAAAGGTTTTACAAACGTGGCGGTCAATACCTCTTCTTCCAATGAAATGGCAGATGGCATGACACAAAGCCAATATTCCGAATTGGTTCAGTTGATGGGGACGGACGCCTCTAAATTGATTTCATCCGAAGAGTTGGTCTATGAATGGCTTTCCATCAAACTACCCGAGGAGGTGGAAATTCTGACTCAGGCCGCCCAATTGGCCTCCGATTTTCAGCATGAGGCCTATGCGATGATCGTCCCAGGAAAAACCACCGATGCAGAGGTTGCAAAATTTCTGAAAGCAAAAATGAAAGAATATGGGGTGACTGATGCTTGGCATCCTGATCAAAATCCAAATGTCAACTCAGGCCCGGATCGAGGACACTCTCACGCTACGGATAAAGTCATCATGCCCGGCGATGTAATCCAGACAGATTTTGGGGTGAAGCTATATGGCATTTGGGTGAGCGATATCCAGCGGTTTGCCTATGTGTTGAAAGAAGGGGAAACTGAAGCCCCTGCGGAAATCCTCCAATATTGGGAAAACGGGAAAAACGGAAGTCGCGCCGCTTTGGGTGCCATGAAACCCGGAGTAAAAGGCGAGGACGTGGATCGGGCCCAGAGAGACCTAATGGATGCCAATGGGTCCTTATACGTGCCCTGGAGTACCGGACATCCGGTAGGCTATGTGGCCCATGATGTAGGGCCAAACTTGGGTGGGGCTAGACTAGAAACACCAAGACCTGCAGCCCAAAAGCTTCTGAAAGAAGGGATGGTTTTTGCTTTTGACGGGTTTCATTGTTGGAAACAACCGGATGGTACCGAAAAAACCATTTCAGTAGAGGAGATGGCGGTCGTGACTTCAGATGGTGCCAAATATTTGATTTCTCCACAAGAAGAATTGATTTTGGTGGGGAAAAAGTAAAATCCCTAACCTTTGAAAAGGAAGTTTTCATTCGGAAGCTTCCTTTTTTAATTTTCCTTTCCCCTCAAGAATTCAGATACTTTATCTTTGGTCTCTGATCAAAAAACCACCCATCGTGTACAAGTCCCTACTCAAGCCCCTACTTTTTCTCAAAAACCCGGAATCTGCCCATCATTTTACCTTTGGGCTGACCAAGTTTTCCTTCAATTTTCCTGTTGTAGGTTCCATTCTTAAAGGAATCTATTCCTTCGAGAATCCAAAGCTGGAGCGGGAAGTATTTGGCTTGAAATTCAAAAATCCGGTCGGCTTGGCTGCAGGCTTTGACAAGGATGCCAAGTTGATCGACGAAATGGCCATGCTGGGTTTCGGATTTATCGAAATCGGCACCTTGACGCCTAAACCACAGGAAGGGAATCCACTCCCGAGATTGTTCAGACTTCCGCAAGACGAGGCTTTGATCAACCGGATGGGTTTCAACAACGGAGGGGTATCGGCAGCAGTAGAAAGACTGAAGAAAAGAAAGTCTTCTGTGATCGTGGGAGGGAATATCGGTAAAAACAAAGTGACTCCCAATGAAAATGCGGTGGACGATTACTTGTTTTGCCTGGAAGCGCTTCATCCCTATGTGGATTATTTTGTGGTGAATGTGAGTTCACCGAATACCCCAAACCTTCGGGATTTGCAGGAAAAGGAGCCCTTGAAGCAATTGCTTTCAGCGGTGAAAGCCGCCAATGATCAAAAAGACCATCCCAAGCCGATTTTGTTGAAAATCGCTCCAGATTTGACTGATGGGCAATTGGATGATATCATTGAGATAGTTCAGGAAACAAAGATTGACGGAGTGATCGCGACCAATACGACCGTTGACCGTTCGAAATTGACCACTCCTTCCTCGGAAGTGGAGGCTATCGGAGCCGGAGGGGTCAGTGGAAAAGTGCTTTCCAAACGAAGTACTGAAGTTATTCGATATCTCCATGAAAAGTCAGGAGGAGGATTTCCTATCGTGGGTGTAGGGGGGATTTTTACTACGGAAGATGCCATGGAAAAGCTGGAAGCCGGGGCAAGTCTGGTCCAAGTGTACTCGGGCATGATTTATGAGGGACCTGCGTTGATCAAACGAATCAAGAAAGGACTTCTGGCCTATTTTTCCCGGTAGGTTGTCTTTATCTGGCCTTTTGGCTAAACTTAAAAGTACTTTCCCTTAAATGGCTTCAGCACCTTCAAAAACCAATACTTTCCGAAAGAAATCCGAGCAAACCAAGAAAGGCTCCGACAAGCCCAAAGGGCCTTCGTTTTCTTTAGGGACAGTAAAATTCAAGCAGCTTTCCCTGGTTTTGGGGCTTAGCCTGATTTCGGTCAGTCTATTTCTTTTGATCGCCTTTTTCTCGTATCTCCTCAATGGGCCTGCGGATCAAAGTCTGGTCTTTAACAATCCTGACCAAGAAGTCAGAGAAGCTGCACGGGAGTCTCAAAACTGGCTGGGGTATCTGGGAGCACAAGCTTCTCATTGGCTGATTTACCGCTGGTTTGGGATAGCTGCATTTTTGATTCCTCCTTTTCTTTTTTTGGTAGGATTTAGATGGACATTTAAGTTCAGTCCGATATCCTTGATGCGGTATTCGGTGTTTGCCCTTTTCTTCACGGCATGGATTGGATTGCTCACCGGATATATGGTGATTTTGGTTGAGGGGTATTCCTATTGGAGCTTTGTTTCAGGAGGATTAGGCTATGAATTGGCGAGACTTTCTTCAGATTTTCTTGGAATGGGGACTTTCATTTTGATCGCTGCCGCCTTTATCATCTTTGTGATTTTATTCTTCGGGGTTGATCAGTTGAATTGGTTTTCCCCCAAAGAAAATTTGGAAGAGGAGTATGAGACTGCTTTGTCCGGGGTAAGATCCAAAACGCAAAATCCTTTCCTTTCCGAGGATGAAAGTGGGGAAGAAGAACTTGTGGAGGAAGATATTCCGGATGACGGAAGTAGCTGGGAAGTCAAAAATCTTTCTGCAGATTCAGAAATTGGCAGCCCGGAATTGCCGTTCGATATCCATGAAGAAGAGGAAGCAGAAGAAGATCTATTTGATGTACCTCAAGTCAATTTATTGGAGGAAGGGGAAAGCAAAAAAGAGGCGAAACCACAAAACTTCACTGTTCAAAAAGCCGCTGTAGAAGAAAAAACAGCCGCTGAGGTCGAAAACTTGGATCCTTATGATCCGACCTTAGACTTGCCTAGATACCAATACCCCACCTTGGATCTGCTCAATGAGTATGATGTCAAAAAGGTGACAGTTACCCGACAGGAATTGGAGGAAAATAAAGACAAGATTGTCACGACCCTAAAGAATTTCCAAATCGGGATCCAAGGCATCCAGGCGACTATCGGACCGACCGTAACACTTTACGAAATCGTCCCTGAGCCGGGGGTGAAAATCTCGAAAATCAAAAATTTGGAAGATGACATTGCCCTTAGTTTGGCTGCTTTGGGCATCCGGATTATTGCACCTATTCCCGGAAAAGGAACGATAGGGATTGAGGTGCCGAATAAAAACCGGGAGCTGGTTCCGGCCCGGGCTGTAATCGGCACCGAGAAGTTTATGAAATCCGATAAGGATCTTCCGGTGGCTTTGGGTAAAACCATTTCCAATGAGGTTTTCGTGATGGATTTGGCCAAAATGCCTCACCTGCTGATGGCCGGTGCCACAGGACAGGGAAAGTCGGTGGGCTTGAATATGATCCTGGCTTCCTTGATTTACAAAAAGCATCCTTCCCAGTTGAAGTTTGTCTTGGTCGATCCCAAAAAAGTGGAATTAACCCTTTTTAATAAAATAGAAAGACACTTTTTAGCGAAGCTTCCAGGCTCCGAAGAAGCGATTATTACCGATACCAAAAAAGTTATCTATACGCTTAACTCATTGTGTATAGAAATGGACAATCGCTACAATCTGTTGAAAGATGCCGGTTGTCGAAATCTAAAAGAGTACAATGCGAAATTCATAGCCCGGAAACTGAACCCTGAAAAAGGGCATCAATTCATGCCCTATATCGTGTTGGTTATTGACGAGTTGGCGGACTTGATGATGACTGCCGGAAAGGAAATCGAAGGTCCTATTGCCCGCTTGGCACAGCTTGCCCGGGCGATTGGAATTCACTTGGTCGTGGCTACCCAAAGACCTTCAGTCAATGTCATTACCGGGATCATCAAGGCCAATTTCCCTGCCCGACTTTCCTTCCGTGTTACCTCCAAAATCGATTCCAGGACCATTTTGGACGCCGGTGGGGCAGATCAGTTGATCGGTATGGGAGATATGTTGCTTTCTCATGGCTCTGAAATGATCCGACTGCAATGTGCCTTCTTGGATACCCCTGAGGTGGATTCTATCTGCGATTGGATTGGGGAACAAAAGGGCTATTCTTCGGCCTACCTGCTTCCGGAATTTGAAGGGGAAGACGGGGATGGGTCTGCTTTGGATGTCGATCTCTCCGACCGGGATCCTTTGTTTGATGAAGCGGCTAAGCTGATTGTCATGCATCAGCAGGGAAGTACTTCCTTGATCCAGAGAAAATTAAAGCTTGGCTATAACCGAGCTGGAAGAATCGTGGATCAATTGGAAGCAGCAGGAATTGTTGGACCTTTTGAAGGCTCCAAAGCTAGGGAGGTGCTGATCCAGGACGAGGCCAGTTTGGAACGGTTATTGAATAGTTTGTAAACGCTGTTTTAGTTAATCAAACAGCGTCAATCCATGAAATTTTCATTCTCTGTTTTTCTTCTTTTCCTTTTGGGAATCATGAGCCTTGACGCTCAAGCGCAAAAGGATCCCAAAGCCAAAGCTGTCCTAGACGCCATGAGCCAGAAGTACCAAAATATGAATGGGTACACGGCGGGTTTTGACTATACCTATTCAGATGCAGGGGGAGCCGGTGATCGACAGTCGGGAGAATTGGCGGTAAAAGGAGCGAAATACCGCCTTAAGCTTCCAGAACAGGAAATTTTCAACGACGGCAAAACGGTTTGGACACTTATTCAAACTGATTCCTACAAGGAAGTAACCATCAATGATGTGTCCCAAATGGAAGGGGAGCTGACGCCTTCCAATATTTATAAAATGTACCAGACGGGGTTCAATTATCGTCTTTTGGCAGATAAAACCTATCAAGGCAAAGCGGTCAATGTCGTGGAATTGATTGCTACCAAACCGGATGCACCATTTAAGCAACTCAAACTTATGGTGGATAAAACTACCAAAGATCTTTTGGGCTGGGAAATGTCTGATGGGGTTGGAGGACTCTTTACCTATTCTTTCAAAAATGTAAAAGCTGCGCCGAATCTTCCGGAGGACTATTTTACGTTTGATCCCAAAAAATACCCCGGGATAGAAATCATCGACCTGAGGTAAATATTCCTTTTCGTTCCACCAAAATGTTCAACCAGCCTTGGACTATCTCCAGTCCAAATTCAGTGAGGTAGGCTTCGGGATGGTATTGAATGCCTAAAATCGGCAATTTCCGATGGATGATTCCCATAATTTCACCCGATTCTGTCTCAAGAATTTTTTCCAAGCAATCTGGTAATTCCTTCAATTCCAAGGAATGGTACCGGGTGACCAAAAATTGCTCAGGCAAACGATGGGTAATAGGATGGGAAATTGATTTTTTGACCTGATGTACTTTGCCGTGTGTGGGAAAGGCATTTTTGACCAATTTTGCTCCAAAATATTCTCCTATGGCCTGATGGCCTAGACAGACACCCAGAATAGGCACTTGATCGTGATAGGTGTCCAGAATTGCCATTAGATTTCCGGCGGTACTGGGTTTTTCAGGTCCTGGAGAAAGAATCAATCCCTGGAATTTCAGCTTGCTGATTTCCTCCAGAGAAATATCATTTCTGACGATTTGCAATTCCTCTCCTGTCTGTCGGATCAAATCTGCAAGGATGTGGCTGAAGGAATCAAAATTATCAATCAGCAGCAGCATCGCGAAATCCGGCTACAATCTCTTCGATGGTTTTCTGCACTTCCTTGATTTTGGGCACTAAAGGATCCAAAATCCAAATCACTCCCGGAGCCAAAGGTTCAATGTACTGGAGAAACTGGCTGTCTTTTCTCCATTCCCGGGGCATTTTCAAGTCAAATTGAAAAGAAAGCCAAATAAAGAGACTGATGAAAAATCCTGTTTTCACAATTCCCATCAGAGCGCCGGCAAGGCTGTCCAGGCCTCCCAAAAGAATCATGTCCATCATTTTCTTCAGCACCCAGCCAGCAATATTGACTAAGACCAAGGTGATCCCGAATACGATCAAGAACGCCATAATTGGGAATGCGAAAGTGAGTTCGTCAAGTCGTTCTGCCAGCCATTTGCTGACTGGATCCATAAAATAGAATCCCAAAATAATGGCCAAAACAAAACCTATGAGGCCTACAATACCCATCAAAAGGCCTTTTTTGTAGCCCTCATAGGCTCCAAGTCCTATCAGGATCAATATGACAATGTCAATCGCCGGCAATTTAGGCGTTCAATAAGGCTTTCACTTTTTCAGCGATAGCTTTGCCATCCGCCTTCCCGGCCAATTGCTTGCTGGCCACTCCCATCACCTTACCCATGTCTTTTGGGCCCACAGCTCCGGTGACATTGATGATTTCCTGAATGGCAAATGACAATTCTTCATCAGTCAAGGCTTTAGGCAAAAACTCCTGAATCACGGCCAATTCAGCCATTTCTACTTCCAATAGGTCTGCTCGTCCCTGCTTTTCATAAATCTCTGCAGAATCTTTTCTCTGCTTGGCAGCTTTGGTCAGAAGTTTCAGTTCTTCGTCATCACTTAAAGATCCGGAGTATCCTTCTTTGGTTTCTTCCAACAAAATCATGGATTTAATTGCCCGAAGAGCGGTAAGACGCACTTTGTCTTTGGCAATCATGGCGGATTTTATTTCACTTTCTACTTTCTGCTTTAAACTCATTCGTCCTAAGTTTGTGTTACATCAAAAATACCGGGTAAAAATACCCATTTTTCTAAGCGATTATGACAAAATTGAGTGTAAATATCAATAAGATCGCCACGTTGAGGAATGCAAGAGGGGCGAACAATCCCAATGTGGTTCAAGTGGCCTTGGATTGTGAAAGGTTCGGTGCCGAAGGAATTACAGTGCATCCGAGACCTGATGAACGCCATATCCGCTATCAGGATTGTTTGGATCTGGCCAAGGTGGTGACAACTGAATTCAATATTGAAGGCTATCCAGACCGGCGGTTTATGCAGCTGATCCGCCAGGTGAAACCTGCCCAGGCTACTCTGGTTCCTGATCCACCCGATGCCATTACTTCCAATACAGGTTGGGATACGATTGCCCATCAAAGCTTGCTCAAGGATATTGTGGCCGAACTTAAAGAAATCGGTACCCGAGTCTCCATTTTTATCAATCCTGAAGCGAAATACTTCGAGCCGGCAAAACTCACCGGAACCGACCGTGTGGAACTGTACACCGAGCCTTATGCTTCACAGTATCATCAAGATCGGGAAAAGGCCGTTTTCCCGTATGTCGAAGTCTCCAAAATAGCCCAAGATTTAGGCTTGGGATTGAATGCAGGGCACGATTTGGATTTGCATAATTTGGCCTTTCTGAAAAAGAATATCCCTTGGCTGGAGGAAGTATCCATTGGCCATGCCTTGATCTGTGATGCCCTTTACTATGGATTGGAAAATACAATTCAGATGTATAGGAGGCAGTTGGAGATGTAGGCGATTGAAAAATTGAAAAATTTTAAGATTGGAATATTTAAAGAGTTGCAAGGTTGACAAGTGGTAAGGTTTTCTCTTCTAGAACAGCATAAATCTCTAAAAGGCCTCGTAAATCGTAATTCGTACTTCGTAAATCAAAATGAAATTAAACTTCAAAAAACTCGGTTCCGGTAAACCTTTGGTGATTCTCCATGGACTTTTTGGGTCTTTGGACAACTGGTTTTCTATAGCCCGTGAGCTGGAAAAGCATTATACACTTTACCTCGTGGATCAGCGGAATCATGGGGACTCCCCACAAGCTGAGGAGTGGAATTATTCCGTGATGGTGGAGGATTTGAAAGAGCTTTTGGATGATGAAGGTTTGGATAAAATTTACTTGATGGGGCATTCCATGGGTGGAAAGACGGTGATGAATTTTGCCTGCACCTATCCAGAGGGGGTAGAAAAATTGATCGTCGCGGATATTGCGCCAAGGTACTATCCGATCCACCACCAGACGATTTTGGAAGGGCTGAATTCCATCAACCTTTCTGAAATCAAAAGCCGGAAAGAAGCTGACGATCAGTTGGCCAAATACATCTCTGAACTGGGAATCCGGCAGTTTTTGCTGAAAAGTCTGGCGAGAAATTCCGAAGGGTTTGTCTGGAAAATCAACCTGCCCGTGATCACCAAAAATATCGAAGAGGTTGGTAGAGCCTTAGATGAAAATGCTGTGTATGAAGGTCCAACCTTGTTTTTGGGAGGTGCGAATTCAGATTACATCAAGCAGTCAGATCTTCCGGATTTGGAAAAACATTTCCCGAATTATGAACTGGAATTTGTGGCGAATGCGGGTCACTGGCTTCACGCTGAGAGGCCGGAAGCGGTTGTAAAAGAGGTCAGGAATTTTTTGATTTAATAGTCAGAAATTAAGTCAATTATGGAAGTTTTAAATTCCTTCAAATCCTGATTTATGATTTCCCAAAGTAAATGATTGTCTATGCCGAAGTATTCATGCACAAATATGTTTCTCATGCCAATAATCACATTCCATGGTACTTTAGGCTTTCTTTCCTTAGTTTCTTGCGTCAGGTGATTACATGCTTCACCTACAATTTCCAATTGTTTGACGCAGGCAAACCTAATCATTGATGTATTCAAAAACTCCTCTTTTTCGATTCCTGATACATAAGACTCTACCTCTTCAATTGCTGCCAAAATATGCTTTAGGCGAGCATGGTCTCCGATTTTATTTCTCATAGACCAGTTTTCTTTCCTTTAAAATCCTTGGGCTAATCAAAGGAGAAAGTGCCTCACTTGAGATCAAATCTACTTTTTGATTAAGGATCGCCTCAAGTTCGTTTTGCATTTTAAAAAATTCTAAGCCTATTTTTTTGGAGTAGTCCAATTCCACCAAAATATCCACATCACTGGTTTCGTCTTGCGTACCTCTTACGTAGGAACCAAAAAGATAAGCTTTCAAAACAGGTTTATCTTGAAAGTATTTTCTGATTTGATCAATAATAAAAGTATCTGGCTTCATGATACATAAAGGTATAAAAAATGAATAAAGTTTTTCTTTGGGGATTTTTGGTGTCAGAATGCTAGCTCTTTTGTTCAGAGCAAAAAACCTTTAAACATAAAGGAGCTCCGTTGAGCTCCCTAATGTCAGACTGAGCGGAGTTGAAGTCTGAATAATTTTAAAAATCACATTTCGACTTTGCAACTTCCGTTGTTCGGATGCTCAAAGTGCCATCTCTTGCTGCCTAAACTTCAACGGTGTAGAGTTCTTTCAGTTTATCAATCGTGTAATCGACCTCTTCCAAGGTGTTGAATCTGCTAAATGAGAATCTGACAGAATCTCTTTCAGGATTATGATTCAAAGCACGCAGCAC